>NZ_WTLD01000005.1:0-189083 GCF_011379025.1 Polaribacter sp. 11A2H | reverse complement strand
ATATTCTTTTAAAAAAGCTACATTGTTATTCTTTTTATATAAATCACACAGCTCCTGACCTACAATATCTACTTTTTCAGGAATTCTATTCGGTTTATTGTCATAGGTATGTGCTCTATCTTGCACAAAAACAGCCAAAGCATTTAAGTTATACGCTATCTGGTTTTTAATTGCCAATTTAGCCCATGTTAATAAATCCTCTCCAGATTTTATACCCAATGGAAAACCATTAATTTCTAGTAACGCTTCCTTTTTAATAACAATTGCAGAAGACCAAAGTGGCGGATGCGAATAGCATGCTACTTCAAAATAATTAGTTAAGATTCCTGTATCACCCTTAAATGGAATCTTATTTAATTTAATAGGTGTCTGATTTCCTTTATAATCTTCCATAAGATAAGCAGTTGCCAATACATTACTATTCGGATACTCTTTTGCTAATGCTTTAATTTCTTTCAGGTAATTTACATTCCATATATCATCTGCGTCTAAAAAGGCAATCCATTCATGTTTTGCTTTATCAACTCCCGTATTACGAGCAACCGAAACACCCGAATTATTTTGATATATCAATCTCACTAATGGATGTTCTAATTTAGATACAATTTTATCTGAACCATCTGTAGAACCATCATTAACAATAACTATTTCATCTGGTAAAACAGTTTGATTTAAGACTGTTTTAATAGTATCAACAATACTATCCTTCTTATTGTAAAGCGGAATAACAACACTTATTTTCATTATAAAATTACTTTCTTTTAGATTTCATTACCAAAGCAAAACCAAAAAATATATACGGATAACTTAAGGTAATTAAAGAATAGTTGACAACATTGTCTGTAAACGCTGTTGCCATAATACCACATAAGGAAGTACCGGCAATAAAAGCAGCATATCTTGCAGAGACATTATTTTTTTTATTGTTATAAATTCTAAATGATTGCCAAACAAAACTGATTATTATGAGTCCGTATAAAACGAACCCTATAAGGCCTGTATCACAAAGTATTTGAAGATAATCGTTGTGAGCAATTCTTATTACTCCAAAAGGATGATTTCCAGAATAAAAACGAGCTTGCATTTGTCCTATACCAGCACCCATTAATTCATTTCCCTTGTAGAAAACTTTTAAACTCCATTCCCACATTGCAAAACGGCCATTACTATCAATAGTATCTGGTGATATTTTACCACTCATATTAAGAACCTCTTCTGCACTATTAAAAGATGTTCTAAACATTTTATTTCTTACTGTAGGCACAAATAAAATAGACGCTACAAAACTGGCAATTATTAAAGCAAACACGGGTATCGCTTTTAACTTATACTTAAAAAAAGATACTGCTAAAAAAAAGACTCCAATACCTATTAAACCCGTTCTTACACTTTCTACTATTGGAATACTAATAAAAAGAAGTATGGCAAGTAGTACATATTTTTTTTTTGAAAACTTGTACAATAATATTCCAGTACCTATAAAAAAAGGATTTACATCTATTACTGCAGGCGGCCACCATAAAATAGGATTATAAATAGAGTAGATGGGAATAATTTTCATTAATACAATACATGTATTTATGATAACACCTGCTATAAAACTTATTTTTAAGGCTTTTATAAAAAAAACATCTGTAATTTTTATAGAAGTAACAACCAATATGACTAAAAAAGGAAATAAAAACTTTAAAAAGACACGAAAACCATATCCTTTTTCGGTAGTTAAAACTAACGAAAACAGCAGCCAACACAAATACAAGGCGTAAATTTTAAGCATCGGTGATGAAAACATTTGTATACCATACTTAAATAATAACCCTAATAAAAATGCCATCCAAATTAATAACAATAAAGCAGAAAAATTACCTGCTTGTACAATTGCTGTAGCCAATAAGAATAAAATAAAACGTTGTTGCGTGTTTATTTTAAATTTAACCCTTTTATTCCAGGTAGTGCTTACCAAATAGGTTTTACCTAAAAAGGTGTATTCAAAACCATAGATGATTATAATTAAAAAAGCTAATAAACTTAATCCTAAAGCCATTTATAATTGAGGATATAAAAACATTCTTTTTTGATTGAAAACAACATTTTCTAAGGGTGTTAAATAAAATTGTAATTTCTTCATCAAACAGATGTATATATTGTTATTAGAAAATTTATATTGTATCATTAAATAATTGAGTCCATTTTGTCATAATTTCATCTATATGAAAACGTTTCACATTCTGTGATGCTGTTTCTCCCATTAGCAACCTTAATTCTTTATTTTTCATTAATTTTTCTAAAGATTTTGAAAAATTTTCTATGTTAAAACCTTCAATTAAATAACCATCTTTTTCATCCGTTATAATTTCTGAAGGACCACATTCGCAATTAAAAGCTACACATGGTAAACCACATTCCATTGCTTCTGTTAGCACTAACCCAAAGCCTTCATATCTTGAAGGAAAAGCGAGTATAGAACTATTTAATAATGCTTCTTTTATTTTTTTTATTGGTGGTTTTAAAAAAAACACATTTTGTAAATTATAACTTTTTATAAGCTCTAGTAAATAATCTTTATCCTGACCTTCACCATAAATTGTTACTTTCCAATCAGGGTTATTTTTTGCTATTAAACTAAAACCTTTAATCAATAAGTCAAATCCTTTTTGCGCTATAAATCTACCAATCGCTATAATTTCTTTTTGTTTACCATTCGATTTTTCTATAGAATTAAAAGATAATGGATTTGAAATTACAGAACTATTTGCAGGATTATTCCACAGTAATTGATCCTTTTCGGTTAATAACACAAACTTATCATACCTTAAAACAACCCTTTGCTGCTTGTACTGAAGATATGAAGCATATAGCTTTCTAAGTCTTCTAAATGATAGATTAGGTATATTAGCCATTAAATGACTTAGATAGTTTTTAGAGAAATGAAATTCGATAATTTTTTTACTACCATCCTTAATCGTATGTAAAAACTGATATTCATCTCCAAACATACTTATGGTAATGTCTGGTTTTAATTCTAATAACTTTTTTGTTAACTCCTTTTTAAACTTTTTTCTATCTGTATTAAAAATTAGATTTAAAACTTTATGATTAGATTGTTTTAAATTTAAATTTTCGACGGTCACATTTTTATTTAACTCAAAAAAAAAGCCGTTTTTAGTATCAGTTCTAGAAACAATAGTTACATCAAATTCTCTTTGAGATGCAAGCCAATTAACTTTAGAAGTTAAAACCCGTTCCATACCACCAGAATCACCTAATGAGTTAATTATATATACAATTTTCATTCTATTAATTAATGGCTAGATGTTTATTATAAATAGCAATATATTTTAAAGCTGTATCTCTCCAAATAAATTTGGATGCTTGTACCAATCCTTTCTTTTCTATTTCGTCTAAGTCAAAAGACTTATTTTCAAATTGTTCCAGTACATCACAAATACCTTCTGGTTCTGAAGATTTTAAATATAAAGCAGCATTACCACCTACTTCTTTTAGAGAACTATTACTGCATGTTATAACAGGGCAACCACAAGCCATGGCTTCTAAAACAGGCAATCCAAAACCTTCATAAGAAGACGGAAAGACTAGAGCCGTTGCTCCATTATAAACTATAGATAATTCGTTATCTGTAATGTTCGCTATAAAATGAATTCTTTCTTTGCAATTAGATTTTTCTATCATTTCTAAAACAAACAAAGGCGGATTTCCCCAAAGAAGCACCAAATCATTAACAGGAAACTGTTTCGATAACTGTATATAAGCTTCTACTAATTTATGTGTATTCTTACGTTCTGCATTACACGAGACGCTTAAGAAATATGAAGAATCTATTCCAATTATTTTTTTAATCCTTTTTAGTAGTAAATCATCTTTTGGTAATTTATAAAAAACCTCGTGCTTTACGCCCCAATAAATAACATCAATTTTAGATGGATCTATTTGCATTGTTTCAACAATATCTTTTTTAGAAGCTTCAGAACAAGTTATAATCCCTTTACATTGCTGCATTAAAGGCGGTACATCTTTTACCATTTGAGTATGATTAAAAGCTTTTTCTTGTATTTTCATAAATAAGGCATCATGTAAAGTTATAATGGCTTTTTTAGGTTTATAAATACGAGCAAAATTATGAGGAACATGCATTAAATCATATTTAGCAAAGCTTTCTTTTATTGGTAGTTTTTCAATTATTTTATTGATAGCTTCTCTATGTGGCAGGTATAAATGCTTCGTTTTAAAATCATCAATAAACTCTTTTGCACCAATACCTTTCATGTTTTGAGAATACAAAATAATCTCAAAAGGCAAATTTTCTTCTAATTTAGAAAATGAATCTATTAACTCTAAAGTTGTTCTACCAACTCCTGTAGTTTTACCTGTTAATAAATAAGGAACTACCGAATTAATATCCAATAATATTTTTTTCATAATTACCTATAAATAATAAACAAATGATACTTAAGAAATAGTCTAATTTTTAAAATCAAAGTAATAAATGCTCTTGTAAGTTGCTTATACAAAACCTCTATAAACTTTCATCAAATCTAATACGTGATTATCTATTAAGTTTACATTTAAAGTTGTCTTTTCTTTTAACTTAAGTAATAAATTAGGCGATTCTATGATCTCTATTATTGCTTTCTTTAATTCATTAACATTATTAGGAGCTATTAATAAACCATTTTCATTATGAGTAATTTGCATTTCTGCTCCACCACATTTTGTTGCTATTACTGGTTTACCCATTTGTAAAGATTCAGCAATGGTAAGTCCAAATACTTCTAAAAAGAAAGCAGGATGTATCATAACATCAAACATTTTTATTTTTTCATTTACTTCTTCTGGAAGTACTTTACCATGCCAGATAATATTTTCGTTTTTATATGTTTTTTTCAAATATTTACTATAACTTTCTTCCACATGATTACCTGTACCTCCTATAACATGAATTTCTGCAGGTAAGGTTAAATTATTAAAAGCTTTCAACATAACATGTACGCCTTTTTCTCTGCAAATTCTTCCTACATAAAAAAACTTTACGGGTTTCTTTTCTTTTGAAACTTCTATGTCTTTCTTTACCTCAGTAATTTTATTTACTTTTATAGAAGGTATTCCATGCGGAATAACTTTTATACTACTTACTGGTGCGCCATTGAGTACCATTGCTTTTTTAATAGCTATTGATGGTGCTATTAATAAACTTGCATTATTATAAATATTTTTCCATTCCCTTTTTTTATTCTCAATAGAAAGTGTGGTTGTAACAATAGGTGTAACATAATAAATAAAAGGAATTTTAAGAAATGCTTTACCAATTGCTAACCTAAGATTAAATGGAATCAATTTTTGTATTGGTAAACTACAAGTTCCTCCTTTTACATTTCTTAATACACAAGGTAAACAGTTGCTCTCTGATGCTGCTACCGTACAAATTTTATCTTTAGAGTTTAACAATGCCCCTGCCGGACATATTAAACCACCATGATGTGCTGTTACAACACAAGGTATCTCTAGTGATTTACAAGCCAACGAAAAGGGAGCTTTAAAACCATGAAGATGTACTATTGATGGATTAATCTCTTTTATAAAATTTCTTAATTCTAATAAATCCCCCTCTAACATTTTGTTCGTAAATGTATAAACAGGTTTTTCTTTATAGTGAGTTAACTTTGTTTCGGAAATCTCTGGTGTTGCAATACTAACATCTATACCTTGCGCAATCATTTGGTTTACGATGTTCTTTACATAAACCTGACCTCCACCATAATTAGAGAAAAAATTAGCCGATGATACTATTAAAATCTTTAAAGGTTTATCATCTTTCATCTGCCTTTGTATACTTTATTATTTTTGCAGGAATACCTACAATAGTTATATTAGATTGAGGAAAAGATTTTGTAACAACTGTATTTGCACCAATGGCAACTTCATTACCAATTTCTATATTACCAAATAACTTTGCACCAGGACCAATGTAAACATTACTACCAATAGTTGGAACTCCATTATTGCTAATTCCTATATTAACACCAGCTTGTAATACGCAATTTGCTCCTACTTTTGCAAAAGGATGCACTACAATTGTTCCGTAATGTGGTATTCTAAGCCCTGGTCCAAAAACATTTGGTGGTATTGAAAAACCTAATTTATAGCCTAAATTTTTATATTTAACTAGATAATACTTTCGCTTTAATCTAGATACTATATCTTTTTTATTTGCATTCAAATAATATTCATAATGTCTTAAATATCTAATAAACATCCATAACAAATTAGGTGTAAAAATTGTTAAAAACTGTTCGTAATTAGTCACAGAAATTATATCATTCGCTTTAGCATCTTCTTCAAGATAATGCTTTAAACTGATTTTATTTTTAACCATTTTTTATATTTAAAACTTCTTTAATTTCTTTAACCATTAAAATTAAATCATTTTTCATGAACACAAAATAGAAAGTCAAAAACACAATTAAAAAAGTAATTGATGCTATTAAAAGATCCATATATAAGATTTCTAAGTAAACATATTGCTTTAATGTAAAAACAATTAATATTGAAATTAGATAGATAACCATATTTTTAATTGAAATATAATACAACTCATTTTTAAAGTTTAATTTTTCTGAAATCACGATTAATCCTGTAACAAAAACAATAATTTGAGCACAAACAAAGCCTATTAAGTAACTATTTAAGTTAGCATAAAATAATAAAATAAAATTTGCAAAAAATAATACCTTATTAAAAATATTAATTTTTAAGTACAAACCAGATAACCCTTTACTTAATAATATATTATAAAATAAATTAAAAATTTGTGGAGCAAAAGCACCAAATATAATTATTTGAAATATACGAACTGAGGGTTCCCATTTTTTAGAAAATAACAATAATATAATTTCATGAGCTCCTACTAAAAACACCCCACAAGCAAGAAAAGATACAAAAGAGATTATCTTAAAAAGTTTTAAAACAGTCTTCTTATATACAATTGGTTCGTTATTAATAGTACTTAAACTAGGTAATAGAATGTTAGATAAAGTAGAAGCTGTATATCTAAATGAAAAGTTTTCTAAAGATTTTGATCTATAGTAATATCCTAAAGTAGCTGGGTTTAATATTTTTCCAATTATTAACGAATCTAAATTTATAAAAATAGTATCTAAAACACCTGTTAAAAAAATTTTTGATCCAAACCCCCATAATTCTTTTACTGCCGTAATACTAAAAACTAATTTAAAACGAAACTTACTTAGTACAAAAATTAATATATTGTTAAGTATTTCTGAAATTAATATCTGGCTAATCAAACTCCATATTCCATAACCATTATATGCCATATATACAGCTATAAAACCACTAATAAAAGCAGATATAATGTTGGATACAGATATGATCTTAAAATTCATGATCCGCCTTAAATGTGCTCTGGTTACATTACCAAATGAATTTATGACAAAACTAAAAGACATCACTCTAATAAGATTTGTTAGTACTTCTTTCTCATAAAAATTAGCAACCAATGGAGCTGTAAAAAATACTAGTCCTCCTAAAAGGACTCCCATAATTACATTCATAAAAAAAACAGAAGCGTAATGTTCATTAGTTACATTAGTACGCTGAACCAAAGCAGTACTAAAGCCAAAATCTAAAAAGACATTTGCTAAATTTATAAAAACGGTAATGATGGCCAATAAACCAAAATCTTCTGGTAATAGAATTCTAGCTAAAATTATGGAAACAAAAAAACCAACTCCCTGCAATCCTAACTTACCTACAAAATCCCAAACAAGACCTGTTAAACTTTTTTTCTTTAAACTTGTCATTTAACTTTATATCCTATTTTTAGAATATTAACTTCTTCACTGTATTGAAGACTCTAACTCAATATTATTAATAGAATCATGATCTCTTAAAACTGAATTATTAAAAAAAACTATTTAATTTTCTGATAAAAGAATTAGAAAAAAAGACCATTCATAAACCCATTAAAATCCTTTTTACAAATATCTTTTAGCCTATAAGTTTTTAGCTCTGAATAGTTTCTATATAAAAGAATCAGTAGCAGTTATAAAACTCTAGAATTACTCTCAATAAAATAGTTTCTTATTATGGAAACATTATAAAATTCACAACAGCAATTAACACCATACCTACCGTTGCTACTAATGCAACTCTTAAAACTTTTTTAATTAAACTCATAGCAATATGTTTTTATTAATTAATAAATATGTTTTTTTGAAGCAGTCTTTTAAAATCAAAATATTATACTTTTTGAAGACTATTTATAGGTAATGTTACTTCAACATAACTCCCTAAGGCTTCCATTTCAATAATTACTTTGTCTTTACCAGAATTAGATAAATAGTTACCATATAAACCTTTAAAGGCTCCTTCAGAAACTGTTATTTTTGTTCCTTTAGCTAAACCAATTGGTCTGTTATATACCGAGGTTAAAAAATTAGTATTGGTAGACAAAATTCTTAAATTTTCAATTTCATAATTTTTCACTACCGCATAGTTTCCTAAATATTTTAAAATAGTTAGAACACCTGCTGTTGGATAAACTTGGGCTAAATTTTTTTGAGTCGATTTTACAAAAACATAAGAATTAATAAAAGGAACTTGTGTTTTCTTTTTACGATCACTCCACTGTTTCACAACAGTTTGCATTGGCAAAAAAGTATCAAAGCCAGCAATAGATAATCTTTCTTCTACCTTTTTTTCAGCTTTTGGTCGTGTATAAACAGCGAACCATTGTAATTCTTCTTTTCTTTTTTTGATTGTATTCATACTATAATATTTTTCTTTTCTCCTATTAATATGTTTTTACATTAACTATAATAGCAATGGTTGTAAATATTTTTGGGGGAATTTTGTGTAAGCGAAAAACCTCCTTAAAAGGAGTAAGTTTAATAGTAAAAATTTGAGGGGAGGTAATTATATTTCTTTTACGGCTTCGCCATCGAAAATCACATTTAGAGTAGTAAATTTTAGAAATTTAAAACAAAAAAAATGACAACGGTGCTAGTACTTAAAAAAAATAAAATAACATATAAAAAATAATTTAGGGAGAAATTTACTATTGTTTATTAAAACCAATATAAAATTGATTAGATAAACAGTAGATTAATTATTTACATTTATACGCCGCTAATTTATACCTTTTTGATTACTGAACAAGTTTAATTAACAAAAAAATCTCTTTTTAAAATAAGTTTAATTAAGTGCTGTTCTTAAACATAAAAAATATAATTGAACATTAAATTTTCAGTAATTTTATTTAGATAGTTTTACATAATTATAAACAACAACATCAAAAAAATAAATATTATACAAAAAATAAACAAAATCTACTTAAATAGTAAATAAGAGATAATTTCTATACAAAATATTTTATTCTCTTAAAATATGTAAAACAAAAATATTAATTTTTATAATTTGGGTTAAAACACCCTTTTTTAATATAGAATAAATTTCTAAAATATAAAAAATTGAGTACTTAATAAAAGTTTTAAAACAACTAACTTAATAGTTCATTGGAACGAAGTATTTAAAAATAAACATCAAATAGAGAGTTCTCAACTTCATCTAAAAAAGTATAAATCGTTTTCAATAATAAATATTTGAGTATGGATCTTACTTTTCAAATTAAGTCTGTTATTTGAACAACATCTGCTTACCTATTTATCATTAAAAAAAATAAATTAGTTCATTAATTTTTCTAAAGAGGTTGTCTTTGGAGTAATTAGCTCCTATAAATTAAAAAAATCACTCAGTCATATTTTTTCCATTATAAAAACACTGAAACAACTATTAATCAATAACAAAAAAATAGGAGTAAAAACACAATGGTTTCTACTCCTATTTACTCATTTTTTACCTCTAATTTATTTAAAGGATTTTTTTACTACTTATATTTCGTCTTCTAGATCATCTACATCTAAGTCTTCATCCTCATCAAAAGAATCTTCATCTTCTGCGTAATCTTCCATAGTTTGCTCTAGTTTAGAGCTAATTTTCACTAAATAAATAGTATCATCAGTCCTTACTTCTACAGCTTTTATGGTTTCTCCTTTTGCATTTTTAAAAGAAATAATATCTTCATAATCATATCCGTCAGGATATTTTTCTACCAACATATCTAATATATCTGTAGTTAATTTTGCGTATTCTACGATTACTCTTTTCATAATATTGATGTTTTATTTGTCATTTCGAATGAGAGAAGAGAAATCTCATGTTAAGATTCCTCAATCGCAAAAAAGCTCATTTCGGAATGACAATTTTATTTACATTTCTAATAAGTAAGCAAAAATTAATGGAGCAACAATCGTTGCATCACTTTCTATGATAAACTTTGGCGTATCAATATCTAATTTACCCCAAGTAATTTTTTCGTTTGGTACTGCTCCAGAATACGAACCATAACTGGTTGTAGAATCTGAAATCTGACAGAAATAGCTCCAGAATGGCGTTTCTGGTCTTTCCATATCTTGGTATAACATTGGTACTACGCAAATTGGAAAATCTCCAGCAATTCCTCCCCCTATTTGAAAGAATCCAATTCCGTTTTCAGAATTATTTGTGTACCAATCTGCTAAAAATGTCATGTATTCAATTCCAGATTTTACAGTACTCGCTTTCAATTCACCTTTTAAAACGTAAGATGCAAAAATATTACCCATTGTAGAATCTTCCCAACCCGGACAAATAATAGGTAAGTTTTTTTCTGCTGCTGCGTACATCCAAGAATCTTTAATATCTATTTCATAATATTGCTCTAAAACACCAGATAATAATAATTTATACATGTATTCATGTGGTAAAAAGCGCTCTCCATTAGCTTCTGCTTCTTTCCAAATTTTGACAATATGTTCTTGAATTCTTCTAAATGCTTCTTCTTCAGGAATACAAGTATCAGTAACTCTATTTAAGCCTTTTTCTAATAAATCCCACTCGTCCTGCGGAGTTAAATCTCTGTAATTAGGTACACGTTTATAATGAGAATGTGCTACTAAGTTCATAACATCTTCTTCTAAATTTGCACCAGTACAAGAAATAATTTGCACTTTATCTTTACGAATCATTTCTGCAAAAATCTTCCCTAATTCGGCAGTACTCATTGCTCCAGCTAAAGAAACTAACATTTTAGATCCTTTATTTAATTGTGCTTCATACCCTTTTGCAGCATCTACTAAAGCAGCAGCGTTAAAGTGTAAAAAGTATTTTTCTATAAAATTTGTAATTGGTTTGCTCATTTTATTTTGTTTTTGATTATTACGAAAATTAAGTTTAAATGTTGACGATACAATTCTGCAAAAAAGCAGAATCACTCGAACTGACAGCACCTATTATTCATGCAGTTTTATCATTGTCACATCGAGTGAAATTTCTTTTTCAGAAATTTTGTATCGAGATGCTTATCAATATAATTGATAATTAAACATCAACTTCTCGTAATACTTTATTTTAATTATTTTTTTGGAAGTTTTCTAACTTCAAATATATCTGTTCTTCTATCTTTTAAATTACGTACGCTACCAAACTGGTTTAAATCTTTTAGCAAATCTAAATCTACATCAGCAATTAAAATCATTTCTGTATTTGTGGTTGCTTCTGCTTTTATTCCATTTGCAGGAAAAGAGAAATCACAAGGAGTAAATACCATGGATTGCGCATACTGAATATCCATGTTATTTACTTTCGGCAAATTACCAACACTACCTGCAATGGCTACATAACATTCATTTTCTATAGCTCTAGCTTGTGCACAATGACGTACTCTAGAATATCCGTTTTGAGTATCCGTTAAAAACGGGACAAACAAAATATCCATACCTTCTTCTGCTAAAATTCTACTTAATTCTGGAAACTCAGAATCATAACAAATTAAAACCCCAATTTTACCACAATCGGTATCAAAAGTTCTTAATTCACTACCACCTTGCATTCCCCAAACTTTTGCTTCATCTGGTGTAACGTGTAGTTTTTCATAACGCTCTTTAGAACCGTCTCTTTTACAGATATAACCAACATTATACAACAACCCATCCTTAATTTCTGGCATACTACCGGTAATTATATTGATGTTGTATGAAATTGCTAATTCAGAAAATTTCTGAACAATTTTTGGTGTATACTTCGCCAATTCTCTAATCGCTTCCGACTCTGGTAAATGGTTATTATCCGCCATTAAAGGTGCATTAAAAAACTCTGGAAATAAAGCAAAATCCGATCTGTAAGCTGCAACTGCATCTACAAAATATTCTGCTTGTTGCATTAATTCTTCCAAATCTTTATACAAACGCATTTGCCATTGAATCAATCCTAAACGCACCACCTTTTTCTTTGTAGCTGCTTTCTTAGACTTTTTCTCGTAATAAATATTGTCCCATTCTAACAAAACTGCAAACTCGCCAGAATTTACATCGCCTTCTAAATATCCTTTTAAAATTTTTGAAGGATGAAAATCATTCGAAATTTGAAAGTTTAAAACCGGATCATGAATTTCTTTACGTTTTACTTTCGCGATGTATTCTTTAGGTGATAAAGTTGCGGCGTATTTATGATAATTCGGAATTCTTCCTCCAAAAGCAATTCCTCTTAAGTTTAGTTTTTCCGCAAGTTCTTTTCTATAATCATACAGTCTTCTACCTAAACGCAATCCTCTGTATTCCTTTTTTATAAAAACATCTATTCCGTATAAAACATCTCCATCTTCATCATGCGTGTCAAAAGTATAATTTCCGGTTATATCTTCATACGTGTGCTGATCATCAAAACTATCATAATCTAATCTAAGAGAAAGCGCACAACCTGCCAAATCTCCATTTATCTTTATTACAACCTGTCCTTCAGGAAATTTATCTATTAAAGATTTAATTTGAGTTTCACTCCAATAAGATCCTGGCATGCTAGAATATGCCTGAATCATTGCTTCTTTAAACTGCTTATAATCAGTTAGAGTTAAATAGTGAAGCTCAATATTTTCTATATTTTTAATCATTTTATAAGACTAAAAATCTTCGTTTTCATCATCTTTAAACTTCGATAATTTGCTAAACGGATTTGCTTTAGCATTCTCATCTCCTTTATCATAATTATCATCATTAGAAGCAAACTTATAGCTTAACATCTTGTAGAATAATTTTGCCGCTAAAAAATCTGATGACTTCTCATTTTCATTCGGACATAATTCTACCATATCAAAACCTACTACATTCTTTTGCGCGAAAACTTGTTTTAAGAATTCTAACGTTTCATAATAGAACAATCCACCAGGTTCTGGAGTTCCAGTAGATGGCATGATCGAAGGATCTAACGCATCTAAATCAAACGTAATAAAAACGTTCTCTGTTAATTGATCTATTACATCTTCTACCCAATCTTCATTTACCGCCATATCATGCGCAAAGAAAACTTTGTCTAAATTCATATTTCTTTTTTCAGAAATATCCATACTTCTAATTCCTACTTGTACCAAATTAGTATTTTGGTTTGCTTCATAAACCGCACAAGCGTGGTTGCACTTAGAACCATCATATTCTTTTCTTAAATCTGCATGCGCATCTATATGCAAAACTGTTAAACTATTAAAACACTCATTAAATGCTCTAATGGTTCCTATAGAAACTGAATGCTCTCCACCAAAAGCAGTTACAAATTTATTTCTGTTGATGTATTTTTTTGTGATCTGGTGCACTTCTTCTACCATTGCTTCTGGAGAAGAATTCTCTGTAATTGCATCTGCTAAATAAACACCTTCTTTATACACTTCAGAATCTGTTTCTATGTCATACAACTCCATGTTTTCAGACGCTTCTAAAAAAGCTTGTGGCCCTTTATCTGCTCCTTTTTGCCAAGTACTTGTTCCATCATAAGGAACAGGAATAATTACGATCTTTGATGTTGACAGGTTTCCAAATTCTTCAGAAATTCCTGCATATGTTTTATTTTTGTTCATTTTTTTCTTTTTAATATCCTAAAATTGATAATAATTCGCTACTTTTTTGCTGTTCTTTAAATACTCTAGAAGTTAAATTTCCGTCTTCATCTCTATCTAAAATTAAATGTTTTGGATGCGGAATTAAGCAATGCTGTAAACCTCCAAAACCTCCAATAGATTCTTGATAAGCTCCAGTATTAAAAAAACCAATATACAATGGGTTATCTTTCTCATAAACAGGTAAATAAATTCCGTTTATATGTTGTTCAGAGTTGTAGTAATCATCACTATCACAAGTTAAACCACCTAATAAAACACGTTCATATTGTCTATTCCATTTATTAATTGGCAACATAATAAATCGCTTATTTATTGCCCAAGCATCAGGTAAAGTTGTTATAAATGAAGAGTTTATCATGTTCCATCGTTCTCTATCATTTTGTTTTTTCTGATACAATATCTCATAAATAGCTGCTCCTGATTCTCCTACTGTAAAGCTTCCGAATTCAGTAAAAATATGTGGCACATCTACTCCTGCATCTTTACAAACTTCATTTATTTGATTGATAATTTCATCAATCATATACTCATAATCATAATCAAAAGCCAATGAGTTTTTAATAGGAAAACCACCACCAATATTTAAACAATCTAACGTAGGGCATATTTTTTTAAGGTTGATGTACACATTTAAACATTTCATCAATTCGTTCCAGTAATACGCATTGTCTTTAATACCTGTATTGATAAAAAAATGTAGCATCTTTAAATCTACTTGCGTATTTGTAGCGATTTCACGTTCGTAAAAAGCAACAATATTTTTATAACCAATACCTAATCTAGAAGTATAAAACTCAAATTTTGGCTCTTCTTCCGATGCTATTCTAATACCAACATTTATCTGTTTATCAGTTTCATCTAATAATAGATTAATTTCTTCGTAATTATCAATAATAGGAATTACGTTCTTATGACCAGAGTTAATTAAACCACCAATATTTTTTATGTATTGGTCACGTTTAAATCCGTTACAAATAACAAACGTGTTGTCTTTTATTTTTCCTTCTTTTTTAAGGTTATTTACAATATCGATATCAAAAGCAGAAGATGTTTCTATATGAATATCATTTTTTAAAGCTTCATGTAAAACATGTTTAAAATGAGAGCTTTTTGTACAGTAGCTATAGAAGTATTTTCCTTTATAGTTATGTTTTTCAATACTATTTTGAAACCATCCTTTTGCTTTGTTGATGTTTTCTGAAATTTTTGGCAAATAAGTAAATTTTAATGGAGAACCATATTGTTCTATTAATTCCATTAAATTAATTCCGTGCCAAAACAATTTATTATTTTCTGTTTTGAATTCTTCTTGAGGAAAATCGAATGTTTGCTCGATTAAATCTATGTATTTTGTGTTCACTTTATTTTTTAAATTAATTGTATGATAAGCCTGTCTGAACTAAAACAGCATGTTTTAGAATAGAAATTATAACCCTAATAAAAAGGATGTTATCACTGTAATATTTGCAAGTAAACAACATGCAGCTTTGAAAAAAGCTGCAATTCTGGAAGAATTGAAAATGGAGATACCTTAATTTTTTCGTTGCATTTCCAAAATGCTAAATAACTATCATACTCCGATTGAGCGTTATTTCCGAAATAAGAAAAACTAAACATTTTACTTAAATAAGTTAAGCAAATGTATATTTTTTTTGAATACAAATAACAAAATCAAAAAAAAAATGATATTTTTTTTGGTTATTAATTTTACTTGTAAATAATAGTAAATAAAGAGGTTACAAACTCTTATTCAGAATAAGCTAAGAGATTTCACCAAAATAAGAATCTAAAAATTTCAAAAAGAAGCTTTTTTTTAGCAAATTAAGGGAAATATATTAAAACAAAAAAACTCTGAAAATTCAGAGTTTTTTTGTCAATCTGAATTTCGTCAGATTTTATAATTACTTCATTTGAGATCTTGGAACAACTTCAATATATCAAATTTTAAAATTTGTTTTTTATTCTTCAATTGGTGGGTGACCATGAATTTCTTCAAAATCTTCATCAAAATTAGTTCTTAAATAAGCGTTTAATTTCTTTCTATAATCGTCTTTTAACCACGTTACAAAATTGTGTGTACTTTTAGAGATACACTTTGCATATCTATTAATTCTATCATCAATTTCTTCACCTAATAATTTTGCTAAAATTAAAGCATCAAAAACATCTTCACTGTTTTCAATACACATTTTTGCATGATGCACTATAGACTTTTCTAAAACCCTTTTAGAAGATTCTCCTTGTCTAATAGTATCTATATATACTTTTTTCATGTCGAAATAAGTATCGGTAGATTTTTCAAACTCTTTTTTAACATCTGCAGTTAACTCATATCTAAAAGTGCTTTCTATATCTTCATCAGAAAGAATTGCATTTAAATAGTAGTCTGGTGCTCTAAACATTTTCTCCCAATCTAAATCTGCTCCCCAAGGACCAAATCTATGAAAGTTGTTACCTAAATCGATAACATCAAAAGTACTTTTATTGTTTAAAACCCTAGAACCACGACCAATCATTTGGTAGTATAAAGTCAACGATTTTGTTGCTCTATTTAATATAATTGCTTCAATGGTTGGCTCATCAAAACCTGTTGTTAAAATACTTACAGAAGAAATAATTGCTCCTGGTGTTTTCTTAAACCATTTTAAGATAAGCTCTCGCTCTGCTCTTGTATTTGTATTGTCTAAATGCGCAATTGGATATCCTGCTTTTTTAAACGCATGAAACACTTGTATAGAAGTGTTAATACCGTTGTTAAAAATTAAGGTTTTCTTTCCTTTTGCAGTTTCTTCGTATGCTGAAACTAATTTAGAAAGCATGTCTGAATTGGTATATAAATCTTCAGAAGACTTTACCGTATAATCTCCATTTGCTCCTACTTCTAATGAAGTTAAACCAACATTATAAGAATATAAATTTGCGCTTGCTAAGTATTCATGATCAATTAAATGCTGAATTGTTTCTCCAACAAATAACTCTTGATAATTCTCATACATTGGCAACTTAATGTTAGAACTCAAAGGAGTTGCTGTTACACCAAGTATAAAAGATTCATCAAAAAATTTAAAGATTTTTGTAAAAGAATTATAATGCGCCTCATCCACAATTACCAAACCGATATCAGAAATATCTAGTTTGTCATCATTTAACCTATTTTTTAAGGTCTCCACCATGGCAACAAAACAACTAAAATCTTCTTGATCGTCTAAAACTGCAGTAGAATTAATAATTTTGTTAGCAACACCAAATTCTTTTAACATCTTAGATGTTTGCTTACTCAACTCAATTCTGTGCGTTAATACTAAAACTTTCTTTTTAAAAGTTTCTAAATAACGTCTTACAATTTCAGAAAAAATTACAGTCTTCCCTCCTCCTGTAGGTAATTGATATAATAAATGGTAATCTTTAGGCGCATCTTTAAACCTTCTAAAAATTTCTTGAAGTGCATCTTGTTGATAACCGTATAATTCTTTACCTACTTTCTTTACTGAAGTGTCTATCTCTGCCAAAGGAATATAAATTTAGGCTACAAAAATAAGACTTAAATAAGGGTTTATGCAAGTTTATACTATATAAATCTCGATAAATTTGTATTTGTGATATCATAATGAGCTGCACTCTCTATAGAAATACCATTTTTAACCACTATTAATTGCGGTGATTGGTGCATTACTTGAAAGGTGTACCCTACTTCATCAGAAATATTTCTGTAATTTAATAAATCTAAATAATAGACTTTTAAATTTTTATGTTCTTCTGTAAAAAGCTTTTCAAATTGCTTAATTACCATACTGCTAATACCACATCTTGTAGAATGTTTAAAAATTAAAACAGCTTCTGTTTTAGAAATTTCTTTAATTTTCTCTAATTCTTCCATAGAAGTTAAAGGAATCCAATTTAAGTATGACACTTTTTCTACTTTTGAGGTATCATCTGCCTTTGCTCCAAAAATCTTATTAAATATACTCATTATCTATTTTTATTGGTTTGTCGATGTAAATATAAGAAACTTTCAAATGTCAAAAAGTCAGCAAAAACAAGGTTTTACAAGACAAATTGACTTATCTTACATACATTATCTATATGGTATTAAAATTGCTTATTACTTATCAAAAGAAAAATAAAAAAAACAAAATATGAACTTTAACAATTATACAACAAAATCGCAAGAGACCATACAAATGGCGCAACAGATTGCGCAAGGTTTTGGTCATAATCAAATAGAAAATGAGCATATTTTTAAAGCTTTAACACAAGTTGATGAAAATGTTTTGCCATTTCTTTTGAAAAAGTTGAACATCAATATAAATATTGTAGAACAAATTTTAGACAAACAATTAGAGAGTTTACCTAAAGTTTCTGGTGCAGAATTAATGATTTCTAGAGAAGCTAGTAAAACCTTAACAGAAGCTGCTGTTATTGCTAAAAAAATGAAAGATGATTATGTTTCTATCGAACATTTAATTCTAGCTATTTTTAAATCTAAAAGTAATATTGCTCAGGTTTTAAAAGACCAAGGTGTTACAGAAAAGCACTTACAAGCTGCCATAGACGAGTTAAGAAAAGGAGAAAGAGTAACATCTCAAAGTCAAGAAGAAACTTATAATTCTTTAAATAAATTTGCTAAAAACTTAAATAAATTAGCCCAAGACGGTAAATTAGATCCTGTAATTGGTAGAGATGAAGAAATTCGTAGATTATTACAGATTTTATCTCGTAGAACTAAAAATAATCCAATTTTGGTTGGTGAACCAGGAACTGGTAAAACGGCTATTGCAGAAGGCTTAGCACACAGAATTGTAGATGGAGATGTACCAGAAAACCTAAAAGGAAAACTTATTTTCTCTTTAGATATGGGCGCATTAATTGCAGGTGCAAAATATAAAGGTGAGTTTGAAGAGCGTTTAAAATCTGTAATTAAAGAAGTAACAAGTGCCGATGGAGATATCGTATTATTTATTGATGAAATTCACACCTTAGTTGGTGCTGGTGGCGGACAAGGTGCTATGGATGCAGCAAACATTTTAAAGCCTGCTTTGGCTCGTGGAGAATTGCGCGCAATTGGTGCAACTACGTTAGACGAATATCAAAAATACTTTGAAAAGGATAAAGCTTTAGAAAGACGTTTCCAGAAAGTACAGGTAAATGAACCGGATACAGAAAGTGCTATTTCTATTTTAAGAGGAATAAAAGATAAATATGAAACTCACCATAAAGTACGTATTAAAGATGAAGCGATTATTGGTGCTGTAGAATTATCTCAACGTTATATTACCAACCGTTTTTTACCAGATAAGGCGATTGATTTAATGGATGAAGCCATGGCTAAACTGCGTATGGAAATAAATTCTAAACCAGAAGAGCTAGATGTTTTAGACAGAAAGGTGATGCAGTTAGAAATTGAAATTGAAGCCATTAAACGTGAAAAAGACGAGACCAAGTTAAAATCTTTACGTTCTGATTTAGCAAATCTAAAAGAAGAACGTAATGAGATGAATGCAAAGTGGAAATCTGAAAAAGATGTCGTTGATAATATTCAAAATGCAAAAGCTGCCATAGAAGATTTAAAAATGGAGGCAGAAAAAGCAGAACGTGATGGAAATTACGGTAAAGTTGCCGAAATTAGATACGGGAAAATGCAAAAAGCCCAAGAAGATTTAGAAGGTTTCCAAAAGGTTTTATCAGAAAATCAGTCTGAAAAATCTTTAATAAAAGAGGAAGTAACCTATGATGATATTGCAGAAGTGGTTGCTAAATGGACTGGAGTTCCGGTTACCAAAATGATACAGTCTGAACGTGAAAAATTGCTAAGGTTAGAAGGTCAATTACATAAAAGAGTGGTTGGACAAGAAGAAGCAATTGTTGCTGTGGCAGATGCCGTAAGACGTTCTAGAGCTGGTTTGCAAAACCCAAATAAACCTATTGGTAGTTTCTTATTTTTAGGAACCACCGGAGTTGGTAAAACAGAGTTGGCAAAAGCATTGGCAGAATATCTTTTTGATGATGAAAACGCTATGACACGTATTGATATGAGTGAATATCAAGAAAAACACTCTGTGAGTAGATTGGTTGGAGCGCCTCCGGGATATGTTGGGTATGATGAAGGTGGTCAATTAACAGAAGCGGTTAGAAGAAGACCTTATTCTGTGGTGCTTTTAGATGAAATTGAAAAAGCACATCCAGATACTTTTAATATTTTATTACAAGTTTTAGATGAAGGAAGATTAACAGACAATAAAGGACGTGTAGCTGATTTTAAAAACACGATTATTATCATGACCTCTAACATAGGAAGTCATATAATTCAGGAGAAATTCAGCAACCCAAAAGCAGATTTAGACGCTGCAACTGAGTTAGCTAAAATTGAAGTTTTAGCACTGTTAAAACAATCTGTAAGACCAGAATTTTTAAACAGAATTGATGATGTAATTATGTTTACCCCTTTAAACAAGGAAAATATATTTGAAATTGTAAAATTACAAATAGCCCAATTAAAGAAAATGATTGGTAAACAAGAAATTACGTTAGACGCAACTGATGAAGCTCTTACGTATTTGGCCGAAAAAGGTTATCAGCCAGAATTTGGAGCAAGACCTGTAAAAAGAGTCATTCAGAAAGAGGTTTTAAATCAGCTTTCTAAAGAAATTTTATCAGGAAAAATCACAACAGATAGTATTATTTTAATTGATGCTTTTGATGACAAATTGGTTTTTAGAAATCAGTCTGATTTGGTAGAAAATTGATAAAAATACTGTCATTGCGAGGAGAAACGACGAAGCAATCTGTGAATATAAACTACAGATTGCTTCGTGTCTCGCAATGGCGTTAAAAATATAGCGGTGTTTGAAAAAACATCGCTTTTCTTTTTTAAGTATATTCGTACTTTAAACATACTCTTATGAAAAAAATTTTATTCCTTATTATACTTACTTTTAGTTTAATAACAGCCTGTTCTAAAGATGAAACAACTACCTATTATTTAATTCGTCATGCAGAAAAAGTTAGAATAGACAATACTAATAGAAATCCTAATTTGAATAAAAACGGACAAGAAAGAGCTAAAAAATGGGCAAATCGTTTTAAAAATGTTCCGTTTGATGCTATTTACTCTACAAACTACAACAGAACCATACAAACTGCCAAACCAACAGCTGAAAGTAAAAATTTAGAAATACAAACGTACAACCCTAGCAAAATGTACGATTCTATTTTTAAACAAGCTACAAAAGGAAAAACTGTTTTAATAGTTGGTCATAGTAATACTACACCCATTTTTGCTAATAAAATTTTAGAGGAAGAAAAGTATCAATTTATGGATGATAACAACAATGCTAGTTTATATATTGTTACTATTACTGGTGATAAAAAAACGAGTGTTATAGAAAAAGTTGAGTAATTTTTTAAGTTTGAAAAAAATTATTGATTTCACTTAACAATTCAGTTTAAGGTTTGTTCATTTTAAGAATTCCAAAAAACGGATTATTTATTGATTTATCAATTAATTATCTGTTTCTAATTTTCATTAAATGAGGAAATTTACTGTACTGCTTTAATCCATATAAAGCTTCAGAAATAAACTCTTTGTTGTATTTCGATTCGATATTCCTACCTTTTAAATATACGATTTCAACATCTTTATTTAGGCTTAGAAGGATACTTTTTTCTATATAATCTTTTGATTTTTTTCTATTATTATAGCAGAAAAAATTCTTCCCTTCATTTTCATTTAGAAATTTCATATATTTATATTGAAACTTTTTCCTTTGAAAATATTTAAATATTACAAACGGAATTGATAAAATTAACACAGAAAATCTTACTACAACTAACAGAACTATTAATAATATTTCTTTTAATTTTTTTACTTATTTTTAGATAATCAATGTTATATATAGAAAATTCACCAATTAGCATTTCCTTTTTTAAATAGTAAAATTATTGATTAAATACAATTAGTTAACAAACACAGGTAGCCCTCATTGCAGCAATTATTTGAACTCTTTTTTATTATTTTCTGAATAAAAAAGCGAGTGCCTTTCGACTGCTCTCAAGATAAACTCCAAGTAGAAAACAGCTTCAAAAAAAATAGATAAAACGTTTTTATCAAGATTATTTTAAAAGCTGTACTTCGATATTTTCTAAATTGATTTCTGACAATTTTTTAAGCTCATTTTTCTCAAAAGCTTTATCAATATCTGTTAAAGAAATTTCTTTGTTTAAAGGCTTATAATTATCATAATTTACAAAACGAATTCCGTTTTTTAAGATTTCTTTGTTGATAGCTCTAAAACGTTTTCCTCCGTCGTTGGTATGGTAAGAATATGCTAAATAATCAACTAAAAAATCTTGTTTTCCAATCCAATAAATAAAAACATCATCAAAATCTTCTCCTCCTCCATCTTCAGAAAAAGTAACTTGTACTTTATAATATTCTTTATCTTTTAAAATAATCGATGGCAATAATTTTTTTACAACAGCTTTGTCATTTAATCCGAATGGTAATACAGAAAAATAATGCACAGAATTTACAGAATTAGATAAAATATTTGCAATTGAATCGTTTACTTGGTAGGGAACTCCATTCACCAATCTTTTAAACTTGTCATTACTTAAAACATCAGTAATAAGTCCTAATTTTTCATCTTTTTGTTTTCTTGTGAGTTCAAAATTTCCATTATTACTTCTATTTGCAATATATTCTTTGTCTCTAAATATAAATTTAATTTCAGAATTAGCCACTTTATCTGCACCAGATGAAATAATGGCTTTATCAATAACTTGTTGTGCAGTCAACTTGTTTTCAGAAGGTTTACAAGAAATTAAGAACGCTAAAAAAAGGATTGGTAAATGTTTCATGGGTTGTTGTTTTATTAGGTGGATAATAGATTTCAAAATTACATTTCTTTGACCAAAGTAAAAATGTATCTTTGTTAAAATTATAAAATTAAAACCAGTCTATGGCTGTTCAGAAAAAGATAAACATAAAGAATAAAAAAGCGCGTTTCGAATTTGAAATTCTAGACAAATACGTGGCTGGAATTCAGTTAACCGGAACGGAAATAAAATCTATTCGTTTAAGTCAGGCTAGAATTACAGAAAGTTTTTGTGAATTTAATGATGGCGGAGAATTGTTTATTGTTAATATGTATATTCAAGAATACATGTTCGGCCACCACTTTAACCATAAACCAAAAAGTGAGCGTAGATTATTAATGCACAAACGAGAATTACGTTCTTTAAGAAAAGACGTTGAAGCAAAAGGAAATACGATTGTGCCTTTACGTTTGTTTATTAATGACAAAGGTTTTGCCAAACTAGAAATTGCATTGGCAAAAGGAAAACAAACGCACGACAAACGAGAAGTTATAAAAGACAGAGATAACAAACGTGATTTAGCACGTATTAAAAAGAGCTTTAACGGTTAATGGATTTTTTAAGACTTATTCGTTACAAAAACCTTTTAATGGTTTTATTAACAATGGTTTTAACCAAATATGCGGTAATAGATTCTATTTTTTTCAGCAATCTTAGTTTTAAAAATTACACCTTAATACATACTACTTATTTAGGCATTACTTTAACATATTATCAATTTACACTACTCGCTTTAAGTATTTTAAGCATCACTGCTGGTGGATATATTATAAATGATATTTTTGATATTGAGGCAGACAAAATAAACAAGCCTTTAAAAGTAATTCTAGAAAAATCTATTTCTAAAAAGAAGGCTTGGATTCTTTACTATTCTAGTACTATTTTAGGTTTATTCTTGGGCACATATTTGTCTTTTACTATTGAAAATAGTTTGTACAGTTTCTTTTTTATAGGAACCATTTTAGTACTATTTCTATATTCTAAATACTTAAAAAAAACACTTATTATTGGTAATTTAATAGTGTCGCTTCTCTTAGGTTTAGTAGTGCTTATCACTGTAATTTTTAACGAACCAAAAGCACATAACAGTAATTTATTAGAAGTAATAAGTAACATGGCAACGAGTATTCGTTTACTATTAATAACAATTACTTATATTGTTTTTTCTGTACTAACCAATCTTATTAGAGAAATAATTAAAGACATAGAAGATATTAATGGTGATTTAAAAATAAAAGCAAAAACATTACCTATTTTATTTGGAAGAAAAAGAGCTTCTAAAGTCGCTTTTTTCTTTTGCGCCGTTTTATTGGTTTTTCTTTTAATTATTTTACAATCTTTAATAAAGGAGTATGTACTTTTAACCTACGGAATTCTATTTATTTTACTACCATTACTCTATTTTATGTATAAATTATGGAGTTCTCAAAGTAAAAAAGATTTTAGCTTACTTAGTAATTTAATGAAAGTTATTATGCTTTTCGGAATTTTATCTATGGTTTTATTTAGACTAAAATAAAAATTGATTTCTGCTTTCGCAGGATGAACAACAAAAATATATGTTAAGAGAAAAATTAAAAGAATACAACGTAATATTAGCTTCTAAATCTCCAAGAAGACAACAGTTCTTTAAAGATTTAGATATCGATTTTACAATTCAATTAAAAGAAGTTGAAGAGATTTATCCGCCTGAATTAAAAGCAACAGCCATTACAGATTTTTTAGCCGATTTAAAATCGAAAGCTTTTTTAAATTTATCAGAAAAAGACATATTAATTACTTCAGACACTATTGTTTGGTTAGAAGGTATAGCATTAGGGAAACCAAAAGATGAAGCAGATGCATTTGCTATGTTAAGAGCATTATCTGGTAAAAAACACCAAGTAATTACCTCTATAAGTATAAAGAGTAAACGTTTTCAAAAAATTATAAACGACATTACTGTAGTTTCTTTTAAAGAGCTGTCTGACAACGAAATAAATTATTACATTAAAAACTACAAACCTTATGACAAAGCTGGTGCGTATGGCATACAAGAATGGATTGGTTTTATAGCTATAGACAATTTAGAAGGTAGTTATTTTAACGTTGTAGGTTTACCTGTACAGAAATTATACACAGAATTAATGAATCTCTAAAGCAATTGAAAAAAGTAAAACAGCAATTTATTTCACTAAAAAACAGTAGATTACCCTAAAACTTTCAATTATTTAACTTAAAGTTAACATACCATACATATTCATTAATTCTAATGTTTTTATAAGATTATAACCTTTGTAATTTTGCACCCGCAAATAAAGCAATTATGAAAACAAGTAATCAAAAAGTAAAAAGTAAAGTTGTAGGACCAACACAAAATTTAAGTAACACAAATTCAACTCTTTGGAATTTAAAAAGACGTTATAGATAAATAGAAATAAACATATAATAAATAAAAAATAAGCTCTTTTTAAATAAAGAGCTTATTTTTTTGATTAACAGTCAACCTAACCATTACTTATACCTACTATTTAAAAATACAAACTAACAAAGAAAATAGATACGAATCGATTATAGTGTCTTAAAATTTATTCTTTTCATTGTCTATAATCTCCTTTCGCAGTCTATCAATTATTTACCAAAACACAAATCTATAAGTTATTGCATTTTCTTCTTAATTTGCTTATTTTATGTATTAATTAGTAACAAATCACTTTTATATTGAATCAACAGTAAAAAAACAGCAGGGTTTTGCAAAAATTTAACCTTTCTAAAAGCAATTATTCCTATTATTGCAATATGCAAAGACTACTATATTTTTTGTGCTTATTAGCTTCCTTAAGCACATTCTCTCAGAACGATACCCTTCGTATTAAAACCTTAAAAGGTCAAATTATTCATGCCGAAACTAAAAAAGCTTTAAGCGCATCTCACATACTAAATCTTAATACCGTAGTAGGTACAATTACAGATGATAGAGGTTTTTTTGAAATTCCTACAAAAGCTAATGACACTATTTTAGTTTCTTACTTAGGGTATGAATCGATAAAATTAAAAATTACAAACGATTTATTAAAAGGTAACGAGTTGCTAATTGCTTTATATGAAAAACCAGAAGAAATTAGAGAAGTTGTTATAAAATCTACCCAATTAATAGGGGTTTTAGAAATTGATGTAAAACTAGTACCTAAAGATCGATTTACAAGAATTAAAATTAATGGTCTTCCACAAACCTACGAAGTTGGTAAACCTAAAGGAAAAGACTTCTCATCACCAATTGCAGCATTATTTCAACCTGTAGATTATTTATACAATCTCTTTGGAAGCAAACCGAAACAATTAAAAAAATTACAGAAACTTAAAAAAGAGGATGACTTACGTAAAATGCTGGCTGGTAAGTTTGATAGAGAAGTAATGATGGAGTATTTGCAAATGGACAGGCAAGAACTTACAGAACTACTTACGGATTGTAACTACTCTGAATATTTTATTAAAAAAGCTTCTGATTTACAGATGATTGAAGCTGTATTGGATTGTTATGAAAACTACAAAGCAATTAAAAATGGTAAAATTGAACGTGATAAAATTCCCGTAAAGAATTAATTTCTTATACCTAAAAACAATAATATTATTATAACCTTGAGGCTAAACCCTCAAGGTTTTTTATTTATAAAATCTTTTCTAAACTTCTATTCTTCAATTAATTTATTGAAACATATTTTCTTAAATCCCTACCTTTCTTAAAAATAACTTGCAAGATAATTAGAAAACACAAAGCTTAGAAGTTAAATTTTGTGCTAGATACTATTAATTAAACACAAGTTGCTAAAGCTAGAAAGAGCCAAAAACAATATTGCTTCCAACTCTAATCAACTACTAAAAACAAACTATAATACAATGACAGTCTTACTTTATATCAAACTTTTTTAACCTCTTTAAAAACACCTTTTAAATTTCTTTTATAGCCTTTATAACTCTTCTCTGTAATTTCAAATGAATTTTACAATACGTATTAACTTATTTTTGATTATAGCCAGAACTAAAAAAACATAGAGCTAGGTAAAACCAATAACCATTGTAAAATAAACAATAGCTTTACACAATTACCTGCGTTTATAAGATAGCAAAAGATACTTTAGATATAACCTAAAACTACCTTACCAGAACTATAAATTTCTAAAAATAGGCACAAAAAAAATCCAGATTTCGCTGGATTTTCATTGAGAAAAAATTTCTCTTATTAATTTTACATCCCGCGTTAGCGGAAATTATCTTTTTACTGATTTCCTAAAATAATAGGTAAACCATCTTTACCAGAACCAATAACAATCACTTTACTGTTTGGTGATTTAGCCAACTCTAAAGTAGCACCGATTCCTTTTTCTTGTAAAATTTTATCAGTTAAAGATGCACTTAAAATTTTATTTGCAACTGCTTTACCTTCTGCATCAATTTTTTGTCTCTCTGCTTCTTTCTTCGCTTTTGCTAATCTAAATTCATATTCTAAAGATTCTTGCTCTTGCTTTAACTTCGTTTCAATTGCAGTTCTAATAGTAGTTGGTAATTTTACATCTTCTACCAAAACTCTTTTTACAAGTAAAAATTGCTCTTTTAAAACTATTTTAATTTCATCTAAAATTTCTTGTTCAATTACATCTCTTTTACTAGAATATAATTGCTCTGGAGTGTAACGCCCAACAACACTTCTTGCTGCCGCATTAATTGCTGGATCTAGCAACTCACGTTCATATTCTTCTCCTTTTGTTTTTATCAACATTCCTAAATTAGAGAATTCAGGCTCATACCAAATTGTACCGTTTACCTTAACCTCTAATCCATTTACAGAAAGTACATTCATTTCAGTAGATATAGACTGCTGACGAACCTTTCTTACAATCATACGATTCCAAGGTGCAACAATCTGAAACCCCTCTCCGTAGGTTTTATCTGTATTAATACCATCTCCTAAAGCTTCAAAAACAACACCTCCTTCTCCAGGCCCAATAGTTACTGTAGATTTAGAAAATAAAATGATTAATACTACCGCTAAAATGATAAAAAAAACACCTCCCTTAGGAAACTTTAGATCTACTTGATTATTCGCCATACTTATAAATTTTGATTAACTACAAATTTACAATTTAACTTTGTGAAACACAATATATATAAACTATATATTCGCTTAAAGATGGTTAACAATTAACATTTGTTAAGATAAAAAATGAATCTTAAATCTAATCTACTAATCGATCTCTTACGTATTCAATCTCCGTTTTTCCATGCTTTTTAGGGTTCCCATTTTCATCTAAACAAACCATAACAATTTTCTCTACCTCAATAATGGTTTTTCTTGTTAATTTATTTCTAACACTGCACGTTAAAGTAAGAGAAGAGTTTCCAAACTTTAAAACATCAATACCTATTTCTATAATATCTCCTTGTCTTGCAGAGCTTACAAAATCTATTTCAGACATATATTTTGTAACCGTTTTTGTGTGTTCTAATTGAATAATTGCATAAATAGCTACTTCTTCATCAATAAATTGTAATAATCTACCTCCAAACAAAGTTCCGTTTGGGTTTAAATCCTCTGGTTTTACCCATTTTCTTGTGTGAAATCTCATATTTAATTCTATTTTTATTTTTAAATTTTCCCGTAATATTTTCTAATAAACCATTCTATAGATAACAAACTTATAACAATAAATAAAACCCATTTCCAATCTATTAAATTTTCTTCTTTAATTATTGATTTTTGTGTTGTATAATAAGATTTATCAGCTAAAAGTGCCTTCTTTAATTTGTTTATTTCATCTTTAAAATAAAGCCTTCCTGCTGTATTATTTGCCAATTTTTGAAGTTTTTTAGCGTTTGCATTGGTAAACTGTTCTTCTATTTGGTAATCTGTAATTTTAAACTTACCGTAGGCATGTATATTTTGTCCGTTTACAGAAACTTTATAATTATAATCTCCTGCAATGAGGTTTTCAATTTCCGTTTGATAAGCGTTATTTATTAATGAAAATGGATTTCTTACAACCTCTTTTGTTGCCATATTAGTAACAATTATCTCTAATGTAGCTCTAGCATCAAACAGATAATTTTTGTCTGTATAAAATGCGGATATTTTAATAACCGAATTGGCAGGATACAAACTTTCTGCATTTACCTCTAAGCGATTTCGTTTCTTATTTGATGCTAAATACTGAACTAAATTCCCAATAAAAGCATCAAAATCTTGAAAGGAATTTGAGTTTAAAAAACTAGCCGCTCTCCATTTCCATAACCCCTCTCCAAACAAAACACTAGATTTCTGATTATTATCTTCTAAAGTTATCAATAAAGGCTGTTTGGTTTCTAATCCGTTTATGTTTTGAAACAATAATGTTTGATGTTCTTTAGAAATCACAACCTCCCCAAATTGATCTTTAAGCGGTGGCAACTGATTGAAACCAATATCTTTTTGTGAAAAAGTTAAAAAAGAATCACTAAATGATGCTCCATAATTTTCTGTTTGATTCAGAATATTTTTAGTAAATCCTAATTGTTGTTTGTTAATGAAATTCCAATCTAAATTTGCTCCAGAAATTAAAAAATAATTGCTTTTATTTATTTTAATTTCACTAAAAACAGTATTAAAGTTATTATTTGGCTGATATAATATAATTAACTGATAATCATTTATTTGATTTTTAAAATTATCAATTAAAAAAACAGCTACAGAACGTTGTTTATTAGTTTCTATCGATTTTTTTAATACGCCTAAATCCGGATGTAAAACAGACGTTAAAATTAACACTTTTGTTTGTTCATCAATTACTTCTACAGAGAAATTTTCACTGTTATTTTTTATATTTTTCTCTCCTTCTATTTTTTTTATGGACGCTGTATAATACTGAAGTCCTTCTTTGCTTGATGTTAAATTAGTTGAAATTGTTTGAACATTATTATTTGCTGAAAACGTTATTTTTTTAGTAAAAACAGTTTTACCTCCTTTAAAGATTGAAAAAAGAGAAGATACACTTTCCTTACCTTCATAATTCAAGAATACTTCTACCGGAAATTTATTTTTTATATAGCTGTATTTATTTACATTTAACTGACTTATTTTTAAATCTTTATACTGAATAGTATCACCAAAAACAATTGGATATATTTTTTGCTTAGAATTGATAAACTCATAATCATTTCCAATCGTTTGGTTTCCGTCTGATAATAAGATTATAGCTGCAATTTTATCTTCATATAAATCATTTACAGCCGTTATTGCTTTAGATATATTAGTTTCTTTCTCTATAAAAAAAAGTGAATCTAAAGGCTTTATTTTACTTCCGAAGGTAAAGGCATTAATATCAAATTTCTCATTAATACTTTTATCCTTTTTAATTTCAGATAAAAATGTTGCTATGTTCTTCGTTTCCTTAAAAAACGAAATAGATTTAGAGGCATCTACTAAAACAGACAAAACAGGCTTTGTGTTTTCTAGTTCTGTTTTTTTTATTATTGGGTTTATCAGCAGTGAAAGTAACAAAAAAAGACTCAATGTTCTTAAAACAAATAATACAACATTAATTTTAGCCTTATTTTTTTCTTTAAAAAAGTACTGAAAATAAGCTACTGAAAGACTCAGTAACAAAGCTAAAATGAGATATGTAATTGTAATTGTTTGCAATGATTTTTATTTATGTAAAAATATATAAAGAACTATGTAAAAACGAATCTTAATTATTATGATACTTGAGTTATACGTAATAGGATACAAAACATTTTATAATTTCTTAGACTAATAAATCTATGAATAAAAAAGACTAATAAAGGATTAAAACAACAAGAGAGCTTCTTAAAATGGTAAGACAATAACTAAATTAGAAATACGAAATAAAAAGAGTTTTCATTTTTTACATATTTATGGTTTTATAACTTCTTCTGCATCTACCTTTGCAATCCTTTTTCTAGAAGTAATAAAATAGACACCTGTTAATAAAACAATAGATGCTAGAATAGATTGATTAGTAAATTTTTCATCTAAAAAATACCATCCTAAAAGCATTGCTATAATAGGATTTACATAAGCAGAAGTAGCAACTTTTTCTGTAGATACTAATTTCAATAAATAATTAAAGGCTGTAAATGCAATAATACTTCCAAAAACAACTAACATAACCATAGATAATTGTACTTCTTGAGACCAATTGAAAGGTGAAATCATAGTTTCATTAAAACTGAAGCTCATAATTAACAAAACTAAGCCTGCAAACAAGGTTTGATATCCTGTAGTAATAAAGAAGTTTTTAGGTAAATCTGCTTTAGAAACAAACACACCTCCATAACTCCAACTTAACACACAGGTTAAAATCATAAATATACCGAGTAAACTCCCCTCAGAAGCGGTTATAGATTGTTGACTTACCAACAAATACATTCCTAAAATACCCAAAGCAACACCAATTACAGATTGTTTTTGCATCGGTTTTCTATCTATTAATCGTAATAATATTAATACAAATAATGGCTGTGTAGATGCTAACAAAGCTGCAAAACCACTATCTAAATAAACAAGTGCCCAAACAAAAACGCCGTTTCCATACACCAAGAAAAAAAAGCCAGAGATACAGCAGTTAATTAGTTGTTTTCTTGTAATTCTAAGATCTAATTTCAAGATTTTAGAAATAATCATTATTAAAATTCCAGCTCCTGAAAAACGGATTGAAGCCATAAAAAAAGGAGGTAAAGCGGTTACTGCAATCTTATTAAATAAATAAGTAGAACCCCAAACAATATAAATTGTAAAAAACGCTAAGACTATTAATATTTTTGATTTTTTCAAAAGAAGTAATTTATTACTCAAAGGTAAATATAGAATAGCTATAAATAAAATTACTGATTAACCTATTTTGCATTTATTTTAACTTATTACAACTATTTAAACCTCACAAGCATAAACTTGTGAGGTTTTGGTTATCTCAAACCATTACTAAACTAACTTTTCTCGTCTGTTAATTTATTATTGATAAAATCTATATCTCTGGTATTTTTCTGTACAGTAATTGCCCCAAATAGACTTAGCAGAAATGAAATTCCGTAAAACCCTTTTTCACTTAAAAGTAAATCAGCATTTCTAAGCCCTATAATTAATAACAATATTGCTGCAAGAACTACAACCCAACTTATTCCGTAATACATTTCACTTACTTTAATCTCTTCTGCTTTATCTCTTACCGCTTTTTGTAGAGAAATTACAGCGTAAATACCCATTAAAAGAATAGCAAAATAAAATCCTTTTTCATTCAATTCCATCGCGGCATTCCATAAACCAATACAGTAAGAAACCAAACCAATCATTAAAGCTCCCCAAGAAGCCCCAACATAAGCAGACGTTGGTTTTGAGTTTAACTCATTCTTTACTTTTTTCTTTTTACTTTCTTTTTTAGTTTCTTCATTAATTGAAGATGTTGTTTGATAATTCATAATATTTAGTTTAATAATTATGATACAAATTTGCAACTCTTTTAAAGTTCTGAGAATTCAATTTTTAATAATTACTGACGATAAAAAGCATTAAAAATTAATAATAAAACATTATTTAAGTATATTTACAAGACATTTACTGACGATATAATGATAAATTTAAAAGAAGTATTAAGTACTTTTACAAAGGAACAACAACAAGATTTCCTTACTTATCTTGATAAAAAGAATAAGAGAAAGGATGCTAAAAACTGTCAATTAGTAACGCTTTTGTTAAAAGATAACTTATCGTCTAAAGAAATTTCTGACAAATTGTACGGAAAACAGAATAAAATAGCTTTACATGCCCTTAGAAAACGGTTATTTCAATCTCTTATAGATTTTACAGCAAACACAAGCATGAAAGAAGAAAATTCCATTGATATTCTTTTGATAAAAAACATTCTTTCTGCACGATATTTTCTCAAAAAAGGGCTACTAAAAGTGGGGTATCAAATTTTAGATAAAACTATTATAACGGCAACTGAATACCAATTATTTGCACTTTTAAATGAAGTATACCATACTAAAATTCAATATGCTCATTTAAATTCGGACTTAAATTTAGATACATTAATTGTAGATTTTAAAGAAAACCAAAATCGACTTATTTTAGAAGACAATCTGAATATTGCATACGCTAAAATTAGAACCTCATTAGCCAATTACCATCAAAATAAATCTAAAATTGACATTAAAAAATTGATAGATGTTGCTTTAAAAGAACAAAACATCACAATTTCCAATTCTTTATCCTTCAAATCCTTGTATCAGATTATTCAAATCACCAGCATTTCTTCTGCTCAAAAATTTGATTATTATCATATTGAAGAATTTATTATAGAAACATATCAAGTTATTCAAAATCATACATCAAAAGACAAACAACTCAATTATCACTTAGAGGTGTTGTATTTAATTGCGAATGTACTTTTTAGAAGCAAGAAGTTTAATGAATCTCAAAAATATTTAAAACTGATGCTCTTCTATATGAATGCGGAAAAGAAAAAATATTATAATGATTTTATTCCTAAGTACAACTTGCTACATGCTTTAAACTTAAATTATACAAATAAACAAGAACAAGCTATTGCTTTAATAGAACCTTATATTGATAAAAAAAACACAGATATTGTTGCTCAATTAGACTTCTCTCTTTCTTTAATCGTATTTTATTATCAGCATAAATCCTTAAAGAAAGCTCAGAAAATAGTATCTAAATTTTACCATACAGATAAATGGTATATTGAAAAAGCCGGAATTGTTTGGACTATTAAAAAAAACTTAATTGAAATTTTATTACTAATAGATTTGGGTAATATAGATTTGGTAGATTCTAGGTTAAAAAGCTTTAAAAGAAACTATTTCTCTAATCTAACAGCAATAAACCAAGAAAAAGTAATTACCTATTTAAAGTTAGTAGAAATCTATTACAAAAACCCAGAGGTGGCTACAACAATTGAATTTAAAGATAAAGTAGAAACTTCTTTTAGTTGGATTAACAATGAAGAAGAAGATATTTTTATGATAAGTTTCTTTGCATGGCTAAAAGCAAAAATGACCAAACAAGATATTTATTTGGTCACGTTAAATTTGATAAATGGATAAACTTATTTACGTCTTCCTTTTAATTCCTTTTCAATGTCTTTTAAAGTAAATCCTTTTGCTTGCAACAACATTAAATAATGAAACATTAAATCTCCAGATTCATATAAAAACAACTCGTCGTTATTATCCATTGCCTCAATAACAGTTTCCACTGCCTCCTCTCCCACTTTCTGTGCAACTTTATTAATTCCTTTTGCAAATAAACTCGCAACGTAAGATTTCTCTGTATCTTTATTAGCTACTCTTTCTGCAATTACATCTTCTAACGTAGAAAAGAAACCATAGTTTTGTTTATTTTCTTCTCCCCAACAAGTAGCTGATCCTTTATGACAGGTTGGTCCATTTGGATTTACAGAAACTAATAATGTATCATTATCACAATCTAGTTTTATATCCACTAAATTCAATACATTTCCGCTTTCTTCTCCTTTGGTCCAAAGTCTATTTTTAGTTCTAGAAAAAAAAGTTACTAATTTAGTTTCTTGTGTTTTTGCAAATGCTTCTTCATTCATATACCCCAACATCAATACATTTTTTGTGGTTGCATCTTGAATAATTGCGGGTACTAAGCCGTCGTTGTTTTTACTAAAATCGATATTCATAATATTATTTTTATACTGTCTTGTCATTTCTAAATGAACCTTTTCAGAGATTTAGACTCCTCCTTATTAGCTTCTCTATTTAATTTCAATCAAAATATATTTTGATTTCAATAACATTCGGAATGACATTTTTATTTCCGTTAATTCCTGCCAGTTCAAGTGATTTCAATTTTCTATCGAAATTGTATCGAGAACTTTTTGTTTATTATCAATTATGAAATTCCTTTTTCTTCGGAATGACATTCTTTATTTTTTATATTCTAACTGGTATATTTTGTTTTTTCAATTCTTCTTTCAACTCCAAAATAGGAATTTCTCCAAAATGAAAAACACTTGCAGCCAAAGCAGCATCTGCTTTCCCTTCTTTAAATGTATCAACAAAATGCTGAATAGTTCCCGCTCCTCCAGAAGCTATAATTGGAATATTCAGTAACTCAGATAAATGCGCCAAAGCTTCATTTGCAAAACCTGCTTTTGTACCATCATGATTCATAGAAGTAAATAAAATTTCTCCTGCTCCACGATTTTCAACCTCTTTTGCCCAATCAAATAAATTCAATTCTGTAGGTATTGTTCCTCCAGCCAAATGGACAATCCATTCTCCATCAATTTGTTTTGCATCAATTGCAACCACTACACACTGACTTCCAAATTTTTCTGCTAATTCGTTTACTAAATCTGGTCTTTTTACTGCAGATGAATTGATAGAAACCTTATCTGCTCCCCATTTTAACAACTCATTTACATTTTCTACAGAAGAAATTCCACCACCAACTGTAAACGGAATATTTACTTGTTCTGCCACTTGATGCACCATTTCTATCATGGTTTTTCTACCTTCTAAAGTTGCAGAAATATCTAAAAAAACCAATTCGTCTGCACCTAAATCTGCATATTGTTTTGCTAAAACCACAGGATCTCCTGCATCTATTAAATTTACGAAATTAACACCTTTTACAGTTCTTCCGTTTTTAATATCTAAGCAAGGTATTATTCTTTTTGTTAACATTTTTTCACTTTTGGCTTTTCGCTTTTGGCTTTTCGCGAATTGCGAACTGCTAAAAGCTAATTGCTATTTAAAATATGTCTCCTTGAGCGCAGTCGAAAGGTTTTTAATAATTTTCGACTGCCCTCGAACTGACATTTAATTATTTAATATAAATTGTTCCAACTGTTTTAAGCTAATTTTATTTTCATAAATCGCTTTTCCTATTATAACACCTTCACAACCATTTTCTGCTAATTTTGGCAATTCATCAAAAGCAGATATTCCTCCAGAAGCAATTAGTTTTACATTTTTTACTTCGGATAAAATCTGATTATAAATATCAAAACTTGGTCCTTGTAACATACCATCTTTAGAAATATCTGTACATATAATATACTGAATACCTTTTTGCTGATAATTAGCAATAAAAGGTATCAATTCTAAAGAACTTTCTTCTTGCCAACCATTCGTTGCAATCTTCCCTCCTGTTGTATCAGGATAAAAATCGGCACCTAAAATAATTTTTTCTGAACCATATTTTTCAATCCAGCTTTCAAAAATTTCATTATTTTTTACAGCAATACTTCCACCAGTAATTTGATTAGCTCCAGAATTAAAAGCAATTTCTAAATCTTTATCAGACTTTAAACCACCACCAAAATCAATCTTTAAATTGGTTTTAGAAGCAATTTGCTCTAATACTTTATGATTGATAATTTGACTTGCTTTTGCACCATCTAAATCTACTACATGTAAATATTCGATTCCTGCAGCTTCAAATTCTTTGGCAACCTCTAATGGACTCTCATTATAAATTTTCTTGGTGCTGTAATCGCCTTTTGTTAAACGAACACATTTTCCGTCAATAATATCTATGGCTGGAATAATTCTCATATTTTTTTTATCTTATATAAGACCTGTCAGGTTTTAAAAACCTGACAGGTCTCAAAGTAATTACTTATTCAAAGCAGTAACCTGAATTTCAATTTTCATTTTTTCATCAATTAACGCTGCAGAAAAAACGGTAGCTGCTGGCTTTACATCTCCCATATATTTTTTTAAAACTGGTAATATTGAATTAAAATCAGACGCAGTTGGTAATATATAAGTAACACGTACTATTTTATCTAAACCAGAACCTGCTTGCTCTAAAACAGCTTTTATATTTTTAAAACACTGCTCAGTTTGGTTTACAACATCATCGGCAATTGTCATATTTTCATAATTAAAACCTGTTGTTCCTGATACAAAAACCCAATCTCCTTCTACTACTGCTCTAGAATACCCCATTTCATCCTCAAAAGGAGAACCCGAACTTATTAATTTTCTTGCCATATTAATTCTATTTTATAAATTTAAGAAGTTTTGTAAAATCTTACTTCCTGCTATACCACTTTTTTCTGGGTGGAACTGTGTTCCATAAAAGTTATCTTTTTTTAATGCTGATGCATATTCAAATTCGTAATCTGTAGTTGCAATTGCTTCTTCACAATTTTCTGCGTAAAAGCTATGCACTAAATACATAAATTCTTTCTCTTTAATTCCTGTAAATAAATCAGATTTTAAATTATAAATAACGTTCCAACCCATTTGTGGAACTTTTACAGCTTTAGAAAATTTCTTTATAGCGACATCAAAAATACCCAATCCTTTTGTATTTCCTTCTTCAGATGAATTACACATCAATTGCATTCCTAAACAAATTCCTAAAACAGGTTGTGTTAAAGTAGGAATTACTTTATCCAATCCGCTTTCTTGCAACATTTTCATGGCAGAACTAGCTTCACCAACTCCTGGGAAAATTATTTTATCAGCAGCTCTAATTTCATCAATATTATTTGACAAAACAGCATCAATTCCTAATCTCTTAAACGCAAACTGAATACTTTTTATGTTTCCTGCTCCGTAATCTATAATTACTAATTTCATTATAACACTCCTTTTGTAGATGGTAAAAACATCTTATTAGCATCTCTTTTAACTGCCATTTTCATTGCTTTTGCAAATGCTTTAAAAATACCTTCTATTTTATGATGCTCGTTTGCGCCTTCTGCCTTAATATTTAAGTTACATCTTGCTCCGTCTGTAAACGATTTAAACAAATGCAAAAACATTTCTGTTGGCATATCTCCAATCATTTCACGTTTAAAATCAGCTTCCCAAACCAACCAAGGTCTTCCACCAAAATCTACTGCCGCTTGCGCCAAACAATCGTCCATTGGCAAACAGAATCCGTAACGCTCAATACCTAATTTATTCCCTAGTGCTTTGTTGAATAATTCTCCCAAAGCAATCATAGTGTCTTCTATGGTGTGGTGTTCATCTACCTCTAAATCTCCATCAACCTTTACGGTTAAATCCATTGCTCCGTGACGACCAATTTGATCTAACATATGATCGAAAAACTTAACACCTGTAGAAATATCATTTTTACCAGAACCATCTAAATTTAATTTGATGTAAATCTTGGTTTCATTGGTATTTCTTGTTATTTCAGAAACTCTATCTTTTAATTTTAAAAACTCGTAAATAGATTTCCAATCTGTAGAAGTTAAAGCAATACAATCTAAAATTTCTTGCTTAGAAGTTTCTATTTCATCTGCACCTAATTCTGGGTCTTCAGATAAAAAGATTCCTTTTGCTCCCAAGTTTTTAGCCAATTCCATATCGGTAATTCTATCACCTAAAACAAAAGAGTTTGCCAAATCATATTGCTCAGAAAAATACTTGGTTAACAAACCTGTTCTTGGTTTACGAGTTTCTGCATTTTCATGCGGAAACGTTTTATCTATATGAACTTCAGTAAAAACAACACCTTCTTTTTCAAAGGCAGACATTACTTTATTTTGTGCTGGCCAAAAAGTATCTTCCGGAAAAGAGTCTGTACCCAAACCGTCTTGGTTGGTTACCATAACCAACTCAAAATCTAATTCTTCGGCAATTCTTGCCATATAACGAAAAACCTTCGGATAAAACTCTAATTTTTCTAAACTATCTAATTGATAATCTACTGGCGGCTCTAATACTAAGGTTCCGTCTCTGTCTATAAATAATACTTTTTTCATACTGTAGCTTTTGGCTCTTGGCTTTTAGCGTTTAGCGAAATGCTAAAGGCGAGTAACCAACAGCTTTATTTATTTTATCGCTTTTAAAGCTCTTAATAATCTTTGATTTTCTTCACAAATTCCAACACTTATACGTAAAGTATTTTCACATAAAGGTTGTGTTGTTCTATTTCTAATTACAACGCCATACTCTATTAATTGCTGGTAACGTTTATTAGCATCATCTACTTTTAACAACAAAAAATTACCGTCTGATGGATATACTTTTTTAATATAAGTTTCACATTTTTCTAGCTCTTTTTTAAGTCGTTTTCTTTCACTTATCAACTGCGAAATTTCGTTTTCAACTTCATCCATTTTCTGCAATCTAACAACGGCTCTTTGCTGGCTTAATTCATTTACGTTATAAGGCGGCTTAATGTTGTTTAAAATTTTAATAATTTCTTTGGATGCATAACAAACTCCCAAACGAATTCCGGCTAAACCAAAAGCTTTAGATAATGTTTGTGTAATTATTAAATTAGGAAACTCTTCTAACTTTTCTAACCAACTTTTATGTTCAGAAAAATCTATATAGGCTTCATCTATAACCACCAAACCTTTAAATTTCATTAATAATTCTTTCACTGATGCTACCGAAAAACTATTTCCTGTTGGGTTGTTTGGAGAACACAAAAACAAAACTTTACTATTTGCATCTGCTTCTTTTAAAATCTTACTAACTTGTGGCTGAAAATCATCATTTAATAATACCGCTCTATTTTCGATGGCGTTAATATTTGCCAACACAGAATACATTCCGTATGTAGGTGGCAAGGTGATTACATTGTCTCTATTAGGCTCACAAAAAGCTCTAAATATTAAATCTAAAACCTCATCACTTCCGTTTCCTAAAAGAATGTTTTCTTTAGAAACTCCTTTTATACCAGACAATAAATCTTTTACATTGTTTTGTTGCGGATCTGGATATCTATTTACACCGTTTTCAAAAGGATTTTCATTAGCGTCTAAGAAAATCATTTCTGTTGTATTAACGTCTTTATACTCATCTCTTGCAGATGAATATGGCTTTAGAGATTTTATGTTTTCTCTAACTAAGTTGTTGATGTTAAAGTCTGTTTTCATTTTATTTTTTGTCATGCTTAATTTATTTCAGCATCTAACTATTTATGTTTTGAGATTCTGAAACAAGTTCAGAATGACAAGCTTACTAATTATTTTAAATCTTTTAAACGAATTGAAACTGCATTTTTATGTGCATCTAAACCTTCTGCTGCTGCCATTAACTCAATAGATTTTCCTATTGTTTTAATACCTTCTTTAGATATTTTCTGAAACGTAATACTTTTTGTAAAACTATCTAAGTTTACACCAGAATACGATTTAGAAAATCCGTTTGTTGGTAATGTATGGTTGGTTCCAGATGCATAATCTCCCGCACTTTCTGGTGTGTAATTACCAATAAAAACAGAACCTGCATTTTCTATATTATCTACATAAAAATCATTATTATTTGTACAAACAATAAAGTGTTCTGGACCATACTGATTAATCAACTCTAAAGCGATTTCATCATTCTCTACAAAAATAGATTTCGAATTATTGATCGCTTTCTGAGCTATTTCTGCTCTCGTTAATTTAGCTAACTGAGTTTCTATTTCTTTGGCAACCTCAGCAATCATTTCTTTTGATGTTGATACCAAAATAACTTGACTATCAGCACCATGTTCTGCTTGACTTAATAAATCTGAAGCCACATAACTTGCGTTTGCAGAATCGTCTGCAACCACTAACAATTCACTTGGACCTGCAGGCATATCTATGGCAACACCATGTTTTGTAGACAATTGCTTTGCAACGGTTACATACTGATTTCCTGGGCCAAATATTTTATAAACTTGCGGAATGGTTTCTGTTCCAAACGTATATCCTGCAATAGCTTGAATTCCGCCAACTTTTATAATTTTTGTAACTCCGCATAAATTTGCAGCATACAAAATAGCCGGATGAATTTTACCTTCTTTATTTGGAGGAGAACATAACACTATTTCTTTACAACCTGCAATTTGTGCAGGAATTGCCAACATCAAAACCGTAGAAAACAAAGGTGCTGTTCCTCCAGGAATATACAAACCAACTTTAGTAATTGGTCTTTTTTCTTGCCAACATGAAACTCCGTTTGCCGTTTCTACAAAAACTTTATCGGTTTTTTGAGCAGTATGAAATTTGGTTATATTTTCTTTTGCAAGAATAATAGCGTCTTTTAATTCATTAGAAACTAATGAAATTGCTTCTTCTATTTCATCTAGCGAAACAATTGTATTTTCTAAAGAAACACCATCAAATTTTGCGGTGTATTTATTTACAGCTGCATCTCCGTTTTCTTTGATATCAGCAAAAACTTCATTTACAACTCCTTCTATATCATCAACCGTTTTTGTAGGTCTCTCTAAAATTTGAGACCACTCTTTTCTGGATGGGTTTATAATTGTATTCATGTTTTAAATTTCTCCTGCAAGGTTTCTAAAACCCTGTAGGTATTTTACTTTTTAATTTATACGAACAAAGTTTTTAAACCTTGCAGAATGTTTGCAAACTTGCAATTTGCGTTAGGGATTGAAACGGCATCCTTTTTGTTTTTTACAAAAAGATATAGTGTAAAGCCCGTTAAAACGCCCTAATAATAATAAATCAACACCTACAAGGTTCTGAAAACCTTGCAGGAGTAGCGGGCTAATTAAAGCACCATTTTTTCGATAGGGCAAACTAAAATACCTTCTGCACCATTAGCTTTTAACTCCTCTATAATTTCCCAAAATTCATTCTTGCTAATTACTGTGTGTACAGAACTCCATCCTTTTTGTGCCAATGGCAAAACAGTAGGACTTCTCATACCTGGTAATAAATTTAAAATGTCATCTAATTTATCGTTAGGTGCATTTAGCAACACGTATTTAGAGTCTCTACCTTTTAAAACAGACTGAATTCTGAATTGAATTTTCTCTAAAATGGCCATTCTTTCATCTGAAATTAATGGTGAAACAGCTAAAACTGCTTCCGATTTTAAAAGAACTTCAATCTCTTTTAATCCGTTTTTAAATAGTGTGCTTCCACTAGAAACGATATCACAAATTCCGTCTGCTAAACCAATATTTGGTGCAATTTCTACAGAACCGTTAATAATGTGCAACTGTGCCTCTATATTATACTCTTTTAAATATTTTTTAACCGTTTCTGGATAAGATGTAGCAATTCTTTTTCCGTCTAAATCTTTTAATGAATTCGCTTTAGATTCTTTTGGCACTGCTATAGAAACTTTACATTTAGAAAAACCTAAACGCTCTATAAAGTCTAAATCGTTTCCTTTTTCTATTAAAACATTCTCGCCAATAATAGCAGCATCTACAACTCCATCTCTTAAATACTGAGGAATATCTCCATTTCTAAGATAAAAAACTTCTACTGGAAAATTTCTTGCAGATGCTTTTAATTGATCTTTTCCGTTGTCGATAGAGATTCCGATATCTTTTAAGATACTCATTGAATCTTCATTTAATCTTCCTGATTTCTGTACTGCAATTCTTAAATTACTCATTTTTGTTTTGTTTGATGCCTGAGCAAATACGGTTTAAAATTAAAAAAACCCGTTTGATTCGCTCAAACGGGTTTATAAATATCTTGATTTTATTCAATACACTTTTAAATCGCTTGACTGCAATTGTAAAAATGATGATGATGGTTTTGAATAAAAGTCATGTCTTGTTTATTTATATGCAAATATCAAAATTTTATTTTTAATTACACTAATAAACATATAAAAAAAGTTATTAAAATTAAATATTAATCAAAATATTAATATTTGTTTAAAATTTATATTTTTTTATTTATAAATCTCTCTTAGCTTTTAAGAACAAACTACTATTTTTGCAGCCATGGAAAACATAAAACAGGTAACAAAAAAACTACAGCGCGCTGTTGCAGAAGCAATACAGCAATTTACTATGATTGCTGAAGGAGATAAAATAATGGTTTGCCTTTCTGGAGGAAAAGATAGTTATGCAATGCTAAATATGTTACTATATTTCCAGAAAGTAGCGCCAATTTCTTTTAATATTGTTGCCGTAAATTTAGATCAAAAACAACCTGGTTTTCCTGTAGAAGTACTCCCTACCTATTTACATAACTTAGGGGTTGATTATAAAATTATAGAAAAAAACACCTATAAGATTGTAATGGACAAAACTCCAGAAGGTAAAACTACCTGTAGTTTATGTTCACGTTTACGTAGAGGAACGCTATATGAAGCCGCCAAAGATTTAGGCTGTAATAAATTGGCTTTAGGACACCATAGAAATGATATTCTAGAAACATTTTTCTTGAACTTCTTTTTTGCTGGAAAAATGGAAACCATGCCGCCTAAATTTAAAAATGATGCAGGTGACTTAGTGGTATTAAGACCTCTTGCTTTTTGTAAAGAAAGTGATATTGAAGAATATGCCAACTTTATGAACTTTCCTATTATACCTTGTAATTTATGTGGCTCGCAAGAAAACTTACAGCGCCAAAATGTAAAACAAATGATTACAGATTGGGAAACAGCGTTTCCTAATAGAAATGCTATTATGATGAATGCTTTACAAAATGTATCTCCTTCTCATCTTTTAGATAAAAACTTGTATGATTTTGATAATCTAGATAGTAAAATAAATGAGGCTTCTTTGGTCTAGTAGTTCTGATTTTAATTCTTTCTTAAAATTATAAAAACATTAGCATTTTATTTTTATGATTCTAACTCGAAAGCGCTAATTTAGCTATGAATTAGAAGTTACCTCAACTTTAAAAAATAGAGTTATTCATTATTTAAAATCATTAAATATGAGCTTAATAACAAAAAATGTGATTACTGGAAATCACGGAAAAGTATTTGAAACAAATGCAAAAGAAAATCACGATTTAGAAAAAATTAAAGACAAACTATCATCTTTAGACGGCATTAAAGATGTAATTATTAATGCAGAAGTCTTTCCTAAAGAATTTACAGTTCATACAACAGAACTAGTTAATATTAAAGAGATTGAAAGCGTAGTAAAGTCTCTAGGTTTTCATGCAATTCCAAAAACTCCTTTTTCTTTATAAAAAAATGCATTCTTGTTCAGTTCTATAAAATTTTGAACTTAATAAGAATGCATTAAATATGACCAAGGTAATAGGATTAATATTTTACTTATGGGGGATTGCTTTTAAAATATATCTTCCTATATTAATACCTTGATCTACTCCATTATCTATCGCTGCTCTAAAATGAATACCTCCATACAACCTACTAATAGCAGCTTCTTTTGCGGCAGCATTAAAAGAGTTAAAATTTCTAATAGGCAATCCAAAAGGCAATTCTGTATCATCTGAAAAACTAAAATTTTCTCCAAAAATAGCCGTTAAAATGGTTGCTGATGCGCCTGAAACTACAGAATGACCACTTGTATATTCTGGAAACGGAGGCGTTTGTAATAAAGGCGTCCAATTTTTATCTATTGTTTTATTTATAAGGGTTTCTGGTCTTATTAAATTACTTCTATACTTCTCATCCCAACAACTTATAAAAGCATCAAAAATACCTATTGATGTTATTGTGTTTGCAGATACAGATTCTTCAAAATTAAAATTACTTTTTTTACAAGCAATCTTTGTAATTCCAATCCAATGTGCACCTGGCGTAATCTTTTTTGTAGCAATCATTAAATGCCCTTTACTGGTTGTCACATAAGGATTACAGTCCCAAAATCTTGCAATTTCGACTTCTTCGGATGTATCTCCGTTTTTTCTAATCTCATTGGTAACTGTATAGACTTCTTGTACTTCTTTATAAAATGTACTGCCTTCATCCATAGAAAATGTTGGATGTCTTTTTGGTTTAAACTGCGAAACCGAATCTAAAAGCATTGGTCTAATTTTCATCCAATGAGGCTCAATTCCGTCCATATAAGCTGGCGGAGTTGGTTGCCATCTAGATGGATCATCAGAATAAAGCTCAAATTTAGGATATGTTCTAGTCTCTTTATAATTGTCTTTACCAGACCATTCTTTAATATGCTTTGCTACTTGCAATCCATATTTTTCTGAAGCTATAAATTCTTCTTTATTTAAGTCCTTCCAACCTGTAAATAAGCTGTCTGCGTATTTTGTAATAATATCATCTTTAAAAATAAGATCTTTACTTACATTAACATAAGCCACTATTGCAGCTACTTTTGTATTTACATTTTTACCTGGTTTTGGAATTGCAGCTAATGATTTTATCTTTGTTGAAAGGGAAACATAATTACTGTCTTTTTGAGCAATAACCTCATAAGCAGCAATATTTGGATATACATAGATTCTGCTGGCAACAGGTGGCGAAAAAATATCATGAATCATTGTTTCCGTTATTTTATCGACAACCTCAAAATAATTATTGGCAGTAACGGTTATTGGCAGCGCTTCCTTTTTACACGCTTGTAGTAGCAGTGTAAGTGTAATAAGTACTAATAAATATGTTTTCCCTTTCATAAATAAATTATTTAAACTCTTCTGAATAATAGGTTGTAGCATCCGTTAACAACAATTCCATTTTCTCTTTCTCTAAAAGGATTCTTTTATCGTCCCAGTCTAAATATTTTATAAAATCTTTTAAAACAATATCAAAATAGACAGCAATACTTGGTATGTTAAAATACAATCTTCCTGTTCTTCGTACAAAGAAATCTGCTAAACTATTGGTCATTTCATAGTTTATACAATACCAAAGTTCTGCTCTAATTAAGTTTTCTAAAGGAGTTCCGTTTATAAAGAAATCCATTTTAGCAACAATTAAATCTGCCTTTTTACCAAAAGTAGTTGTTAAATACCAAGCATGATACGGATCTGAAACACCTTTCTTTAACAAATCATTTTCTACTTCTTCTTGATAAAGTTCTACTTCATAAGAAGAATGTAACGTTGGCGTTACCAAAGAAATATGTTCTGTATCTGTTTTTTTTAATCTCTTTTTTCTTTTCTTTGGAAGCGTTTTTAAAATGACATCAATAACTCTGTGCGCCATTTTTCTATAGCCCGTTAACTTACCACCAGCAATAGAAATTAAACCGCTGTCTGAAACAAAAATCTCATCTTTTCTAGATAATTCTGATGGATCTTTCGACTCTTCATGAATTAAAGGTCGTAAACCTGCCCAATTAGATTCTACATCATCAATGGTTAAATTTACTGTTGGAAACGTATTATTTGCTGCTTTTATTAAATACGCTACATCTTCTTTTGTTGCCACTACTCTATTTAAGTCTCCATTATAATTAGTATCTGTGGTACCAACATAAGTACATCTTCCTCTTGGAATTGCAAAAATCATTCTACCATCTTCTACATCAAAATACACAGATTGCTGCACCGGTAATTTTTTATTAGGAAAAACAATATGTACACCTTTGGTTAAATGTAAGTACTTATGATTGATAGAATTATCTTTCTTTCTAATTTTATCTACCCAAGGGCCCGCAGCAGATACATAATTTCTTGCCGTTAAATTTATTTTCTTACCCGTGTTATGATCGATACAATTTAGGCTTTCAATTTTATTATTGTTATCATAAATGATCGATTCCATTTCACAATAATTAATAACAGTCGCTCCAAATTCTGATGCTTTTTTAAGTAACTCAATTGTTAATCTTGCATCATCTGTTCTGTATTCTGCATAAAAACCACTTCCTAAAACGGTACTATCATCTAACAAAGGTTCTTTCTTAAAAGTATCTTCTTTGTTTAGCATTCTACGTTTATCATCTCCACCAACATTGGCCAACATATCATAAACTTTTAAACCAATAGAAGTCATCATTTTACCATAAGTTCCTCCTTCAATTAAAGGTAACAGCATTTTTTCTGGTAAAACCAAATGAGGTGCTAATTTATGTACAATTGCTCTTTCGGAACCAGATTCTCTTACCAACCCAATTTCTAATTGTTTTAAATACCTTAACCCTCCGTGAATTAGTTTTGTTGATTTATTACTGGTACCCGAAGCAAAATCATTTTTCTCAATTACACAAACACTCAACCCTCTCGACGAAGCATCTAAAGCGATTCCTGCCCCTGTAACACCTCCACCAATTACAATAATATCGAACTTTTTAGAGGTTATTTTTTTTAACTGTTTACTTCTATCTAAAATTGAAAAACGAAGCGGTTTGTTCTTAACCTTCGTACTAGTTGTTTTTGTTTTATCAATTGCATTTAACCAACCTTTGTATTTTTTATTCCTTACTTTTGGTTTCATTTCAGGTTTAAAAACAGTTTCTACTTTTCTTAAATCTTCAATATTTTCTTTCACCCAAAACCCAGCTTTAATACCTGCTAATAATGCAGCACCAAAAGCAGTAACTTCAATCATTTCTGGCCTGTCTACATCAACATTTAAAAGATCTGATTGAAACTGCATTAAGTAATTGTTGGCACTTGCGCCTCCATCTACTTTTAAGGTTCTCATTTCTTTACCAGAATCTTGAATCATCGCATCAATCACATCTTTTGTTTGGTATGCTAATGCCTCTACTGTTGCTTTTATAATTTCTTTTCTACCCGTATCTAACGTCATGCCGTAAATACTTCCTTTTGCTTTAGCATCCCAATAAGGTGCTCCTAATCCTGCGAAAGCAGGAACCACATAAATGTCTTTTAAAGGCGGAATACTTTTACAAATTTCTTCTGTATCGGATGCTTTTTCAATAAGTTGCATGCTATCTCGTAACCATTGTATAGAAGCACCTCCTACAAAAATGCTTCCTTCTAATGCATAATTTACAGGCTCGTTTTCTAAACTACAGGTAAGTGTAGTTAATAAGCCATTATGAGAAACCACTTGCTCTTTACCTATATTCAACAGCATAAAACAACCAGTTCCGTAAGTGTTTTTAGCGATACCAGATTTAAAACCTCCTTGTCCAAACAACGATGCTTGTTGGTCTCCTGCAACTCCGTAAATAGGAATTTTAATATCTTTATACGTTACCGACCCAAAGTCTGATGACGATTGTTGTACACTTGGCAATACACTTTTAGGAATGTCTAATGCTTTTAGAAGGGTTTCATCCCATTTTAATTCCTTAATATTATAAATTAACGTTCTCGAAGCGTTTGTATGGTCTGTTACATGTTTCTCGCCATTGGTAAATTTATAAATTAACCAACTATCTATGGTACCAAAACACAATTCGCCTGCATTTGCTTTTTCTCTTGCTCCGTCAACATTGTCTAAAATCCATTTTAATTTTGTTCCAGAAAAATAGGCATCAATAACCAAACCTGTATTTTCTTTTACGTAATCTGTAAGTCCTTTGTGCTTTAAATCTTCACAAATTTCAGATGTTCGTTTGTCTAACCAAACAATAGCATTATGTATTGGTTTACCTGTTTTACGATCCCAGACAACCGTAGTTTCTCGTTGATTTGTAATACCAATTGAAACAATTTCTTGTGGATTAATTTTAGAATCTTTTAATACTTTATAAAAAGTTTCTAATTGATCGTTATAAATATCTTCTGCATTATGCTCTACCCAACCAGATTGCGGATAATGTTGTTTTAATTCTTTCTGAGAAATTGCTACTATTTCTCCTTGATGATCAAAAATGATGGTTCTGGTGCTTGTTGTTCCTTGATCGAAAGCAACTATATATTTTTTTCCCATGATTATAAAAATCTTATGTTATTTTCTAAAAAATTAAGTAAGTACTTAATACTAAAATTGTAATTGCAACGCCTATAACTTTTGCATATTTCCAAGGAGTAATATCTATTTCTTTTGTAATTTTTGGTGTGTACACTTTTTTACTAGGGTATAATTTTCCCATAATAAGCATAAACGCAACATTAATTACAAACAGAATTCCCATAATATGCAAGAAATGCGGATAGGCTTTTGCCTTAATAATACTTAACTCTTTTGCATTTGTAATACCATTTATGGCGGCTTCTGATAAAGCGGCATCTATAAAATGAGGACTCAATACAAACTGACTTATTAAATACATTAATACACCAATAGTTAATACAATTTTTGCAGCCAACGCTGGTACTTTTTTAGTTGCCATACCAACCGCTACAACAGCCAAAATAGGCACACTTAAACTTCCTAAAGATTCCTGTATGTAAGAGAATAATCCGTCTGGTGCATTTGCTATAAAGGGTGCAATACTCATAGAAATAATTGCTAATAAAAGACCAAAGAATTTCCCAGCTTTTACCATTTTTAATTCAGAAGCATTTTTATTAAAGTATTGACGGTATAAATCGACTCCAAATAATGTAGAACTACTATTTAACAAGCTATTAAATGAACTTAAAACGGCTCCAAATAAAACGGCTGCAAAGAATCCTAAAAATGCTGCTGGCAATACTTTTTTAACCAAAGCAGGATATGCTTGATCTGGATTTGCCAAGTCACTACCAAAAATATGCCACGCAATAATACCTGGAAGTACTACAATAATTGGAATTAAAAACTTTACAAAACCTGCTAAAATCATTCCTTTTTGTCCTTCTGCTAAACTTTTAGCGCCAAAAACACGTTGTAAAATAGATTGATTGGTTCCCCAATAATACATCTGCGCAATCATCATTCCTGTAAAAATGGTACTAAAAGGAATAAAAGAATCAATCTCTCCTTTTGCATTAAACTTCTCTGGGTTCTGAGTCCATAATTCTGTAAATCCATCAGAAATACTTCCATCACCAATAAGCATTAAACCAAAAACAGGAATTAAAAGTCCACCTATTAACAACCCGATTGCGTTTACTAAATCGGAAACTGCAACCGCTTTTAAACCTCCAAAAATGGCATAAATAGAACCAATAATTCCAATAGATAAAACACAAACCCAAATAACGCTAGCTTGCGATATGCCCAATGTTTCTGGTAAATCGAACATGGTACTAAAAGCCAAAGAACCAGAGTATAAAATGGTTGGTAACAATACAACACCAAAAGCTACCAAAAATAGAATTGATAAAATTGATTTTGTTTGTCCATCAAAACGTTCCTGTACAAATTGTGGAATTGTAGTTATACCAGAGCGCATGTATTTTGGTAATAAATAAATGGCTGTTACAATCATAGAAATAGCTGCTAAGGTTTCCCACGCCATTACTAAAACTCCTTGCGCAAAAGATTGTCCGTTTAAACCAACAATTTGTTCTGCCGAAAGATTGGTTAATAATAAGGAGCCTGCAATGGTTATTGCCCCTAAACTTCTACCGCCTAAATAATAACCATCTGCAGATTTTTCGTCTGTTTTACGAGTTGCATACCAAGCAATAAAGGCTACCAATAAGGTAAAACCTAAAAACGAAGCAATAGAAAGTATATCCATTTTTTTATATTTTTTTAGTTAATTGAATCAATCCACAAGCAGGAGCTTCTAAACTAGAAATTCCTTTATTTAATTTAAAAACTGTTGTTTTTACCACTTCCCCTTCACAATTAAAAATTGTTGCTGTAAATTCTCCTAAATCAAATTTTGATTTAAGAATAATTGTTTCACTCAATTTTGCATTTAAGATATCTAAGTTTTCTACTTGCTCATTTATTTCTGAAACGTAGTTGTCGTAAATACCCAAAATCATTTTATCAGCATTTATAATTTGTTTCTGCGGATAGTTTAACAAAGGATTAAAAGGGGTAAAATTCCCTTCTGTAAATAACACCTTATTTTCATTCCAATAATTGGTGTAGAATTTAATCATTCTTAAATGACTTTGGGGTGCTTCTTTTAATAAAATTGAAATTTGCGGTACACCAAACAACGTATTTACCAATTGCAAAGCAGCAACCTCTACAGTTTCTTCTTTATGCCAAGTAATCATATCTGAATGTACAGCCGTATTACCTGCTAACATTTTAATATCTGCAATTCTTATTCTGTTCATCGTAGCATCTCCAGGACAATCGAAAGCTCTAAACATATTACCATATTTACGCATTGCAGGACCTACGTATTTTTGTCTAAACTCTATAAAAACATCCGACTTAATTGCCTTTAAAGTTGTAATAACATCCGTTAACAAACGATCTACAGCTTCATTTATAGAATGATAATCCATTTCTGGTGTCTTCTCTTTTGTCTCTGGATAATGTTTAAAATCATCAATAAAATCAAGTTTAAAACCATCTAAATCCCACTCTATTAAAGCAGATTTATAAATATTGATTAAATATGCTCTCACATCTGGATATCTTGGATCAAAAACGGGTGCCCATCTATGGTTTTCCGTTAAGAATTTTCCTTTAAAACGCTTGAAAGCTTTTGATTTATGTCCGCAAAAAGGAACCGAATACCAAAAACCAACTTTCATACCTATTTTATGAATTTTAGCTACAAATTCTTTTGTCTTATCTAGTCTGTCTGGTTCCCAATCTCCTGTATAATCATAACCTCTATTATCATCTTTTGTTTGCCAACCGTCATCTACAATAATGGCTTTATACCCTAAATCATAAGCCAGTTTACATTCTTCTTCTAACTTATCTTCATCTAAATTTTGATGAAAATTATACCAAGTAGAATACAAAGGCACTAATGCACTTTCTGGTACAGAGGTTGGTTGTAAGTTGTCAAAAGATTCCCACCATTTAGAAACATCTTTAAGCGTTTCTGAAAAATGAACATTTCTAGTATCTATTCTTAATTGAATATTAAAGTCTTTTACTTCATAATTTGTTTCTGTAAATAGGTTGATAAAGCAATAGAAATAATCATCTTCTTCTCTATATCTTGCATTTAACTCTAACTTATTAATGGCGTTAGAACATGCAAAAGTTAACCGATTGCTATCATCATGCCCAAAAAGATTTATTATTGGCGCATCAATAGAAATACGAGATTCCATGTGGTCTAATTCCCAATCTGCCTGAATTCTCTTTGCAAAATCGGTGGTTGGTTTCCACACTCCTTTTACATTATGTGCAGGTATTTTCCATTTTATGGTAATGGGCGCTGGTATCTCTGCTTTTTCTCCGGTTATATTTATATCGAAAATGGTAATATTATTTTCGTTTGATACTACTTTTAAGTTTGATGAAAAGTTCTCTGAACCTCCAACTATTGTAATGTCCTTTTCTGAAATTGTATAATTTTCTTTAATCATCTTATTGTTCTAAATTGATTTTAAACGTTTTAGCTTTCTCGTTGTTCTGTGTTGCAATAATTAATTTCTCTTTATTTATAGTCTGTATTTCTACAATATGATTTGATTGTTCTGGTACATAAACCCCAGATTCATTTGATTTCTTAGCAATAAAACCTGTTTTACTTCCTTCTAAAAAGACACCCGTTAAAGCATCTGAATGTCCATAAATAGTTTCAGTATTTTTATCATTACCTACTAGCAAGGCATCTAAAAAACCATCGTTATTAAAATCTTTTACCAAAATATCATTTATAGGTGCTGTTTGGCAAATAGTTGGTAATTTGTGTACTTTAAAAGAATTCTGACCTAAATTTTCTATATAACAACTAGAAAAAATAGCCGCTTTTAAAGTCTCTTTCTCAAGATCTTTTATATTTAATAATTGGTTAAAGGTGGTATTTGAAAAATCTTTATAAGAAACATAGGTGTCCTTTAATTTTACAAGCTGTTTCATTACATCATCTCTGGTATGCACTGGCAATAAATCTTCACTCCTTTTAGGATCGTTAAAATATTGTGCCATTATTGGATCTACACTTCCGTTTCCGTCAAAATCTTGTTTGTAGATGTAAACAGGCTTGTTTTTCTTCGGATTTACAAAACCATTTTCTCCTTGGTTCCCTACTATAAAATCGATATCTCCATCATTGTCAAAATCACCATATTTTATGGTATTCCACCAACCAGAAGTATCGATATTTTCATCTAAAGTATTTAACCAATTAGAAGTAGATTTTTCTAATTTCCCTTTTTTATTGATAAAAACAGTAATGGGCATCCAATCTCCAACCACCACTAAATCGAACCAACCATCTTTATTTATATCCGCCCAAACGGCATCCGTAATCATTCCTAAACTTTGTAGATCTTTATTAATTGTATCAGTAAAGACACCATTATCATTTAATATCAACTGACTTTTAGGTGCTAATGGATAGCTTCCCTTTATCATTCTACTACCAACAAAAAAGTCTACATCTCCATCTTTATCAAAATCGAAAGGTTTTACACAAGAGCTAATTTCTAGTGTATTTGGTAATCCGTTTTCTTTTCTTGTAAAATGCCCTTTACCATCATTAATATAAATTCTGTCTTGCAGAAACTTAGATCCTTTAGAAAATTCAGATCCTCCACTGGCAACATATAAATCTAAATCCTTGTCATTATCTACATCAACAAAAACAGCATTTGTATCTTCAAAATCTGAATCTAACTCTTGCTGAATTTCAAAAACACCTTGTTTGTTTTGTTTCCAAATGGTAGACGCTTGTCCTTTGCTACTACCAACAAATAATTCATCACCTATATTATTATCTACATTTGCAGCAGCAATACAAGGGCCTAACTTAGAGAATTGACGCATTAGTAAATGTTGAGAAACAAAATCGTGTCCCTGGTTTTCTTTGTGTTTAAAAGAAAACACATCTTCTTTTGCTATAAAAAGGTTATTTATCTTTTCTTCTTTTATCACTTGATTTTTCCCTGAAGAAATATCAACCTTTAAAATAGAATTTGATTTAACGTTGTAAATTTTTGAAACTTTTTTACTTGGCCAAATCACTTGTACAGAATCTACCAAACTATCTTTTAACCCAAAATGTATTTTTGACTCAACTGATGATAAATAACCTCTTGTTTTAGATTGATACTGCTGTTGTACTTTATTGTGAGACCAAAGGGTGACTTTTGCACCAATTGCGTCTTTATTTTCTTTGTTTCCTTTTAGCTCAATTTTTAAATAATTGCTTTTTGGAAAATTTTCTATGGTATTATTTTTTATTAAAAAGGCTTCTTGGTTTAAGTTATTTACAACCAAATCTAAATCTCCATCATTATCAAAATCTGCATATGCTGCTCCGTTTGACAAAGAATTTTCTTTAGAAACCCAATCTGTACTAACATCTGTAAATTTTAAGCTTGTATTGTTTTGATAAAAATAATTAGGAATAGAAACACTTGGTGTTTTAGCTAATAAAGCTGATAATTTCTTGCTTTTAGATTCTTCTGTACCAAATAATGTACTCTGATTAGAATAATTGATAAAATCTAAATCTGTAATGTCTTTTGCATATCCGTTTGTGATATACATGTCTTTATCGCCATCATTATCAAAATCTGCTAAAATTGGCGCCCAACTCCAATCTGTAGAAGAAATACCTGCGTAATTACCAATTTCACTCGATTTTAAAATAGAATCATTTACAAACCCATTATGGAGTTGTAAGGTGTTGTGCATAAATTGTGGCGTATAATTGTTTCTTTTAGAAATTAGATATTTATCATAATTCATAGAACCCAACATGCTTTTTTGCCTTTGGTAACTTTGTGGCAACATGTCTACCACCATAACATCTGGTAATTCATCATTATTAACATCTGCAATATCCACACCCATTGCATTGTATGTAAGGTGATTAAAAAACTGTTTATTTGCTTCTTTAAAACCTAAATGTTTTTTTGTTTTTGCATCTATTCCTTTATTTAAATACACTAAATCTTCTGTAATAAAATCATTAGAAACATAAATATCTGGTAAGTTATCATTGTTAAGATCTTGTACGTTTACACCTAAAGAAAACCCTTTATAGGTAATGCCTAAAGTATCTGAAACGTTTGTAAAAACTGGGTGATTTACACCTGCTACTTTATCGTTTCTTAATAAATAATCTGCTAAGTTTTTAGGCATATAGTGTTTTGGAACTGGAGAGTTTTTATCAAACTTTACATTTCCATTATGTGCTATAAACACATCTAAATCTCCGTCTGAATCATAATCTAAAAAAACAGCTTGCTGACTGTAATTACCATCATTTAAATTATATGCTGCTGCTTGCTCTTTAAAAGTTGGAATTCCTTTTTCGTTTAATTTTTGATTAACAAATAAAAGATTATTACAATTATTCTTACAATTTATACCCGCAACACTTAAATAAATATCGTCCCATCCATCTGCATTAATATCTACAATAGCAACACCTGTTACCCAAGAATTGGTAACAAAACCAGCTGCTTTAGAAATATCTTTAAACTTTAAATCCTTTTGATTTAAGTATATTTTTGATGATACTTGGTTTCCTGTAAAAACAACATCTGATAAACCATCATTATTAAAATCTCCAATACCTACACCGCCACCATTGTATACATATTGAAAATTGACAACATTTAAGGTATCATTTTCTGTAATGGTATTTTTAAACGTAATATTAGATTCCGAAGAATTTATATACGTAAACATCTTTTTTTCCTTTTTAGAAGAACATCCTAAAAAAAGAAATAAGACAAAGCAAGAAGTAAGTAGTTTTAATTTCAAAATAAATGCGGTTTTTAGAAAATAAAAGCCAAGTTTTTAAGCTTGGCTTTTACCAATCAATTAACAGAATTCAAAAAAATCTTAATACCCTAGATTTTGATTTAAGTTTGGGTTTGTTCCTCTTTCTGAAATAGGAATCCAAACAAGTTCATTTTTTCCTGACTGAAATGTACCGCCACTTATAGATTTTGGGTGATATGTTTGCGATCCGTTTGTAACGTGTTTAGACGTTGATCCTAAATAATCTTCTGCCAATCCCCAACGAACCAAGTCAAAGAAACGGTGTCCTTCTCCTGCAAGCTCCATAGCTCTTTCGTCTATAATTGCTTGTCTAACATCTGCTTGAGAAATTGCCGTTGTAAGCGCTAAACCAGAACCAGGTCTTTGTCTTACCAAGTTAAGGTTTATAATTGCATTACCTGTTTGGCCATCTTCATTTAAAGATTCTGCAAGCATTAACAATACATCAGAATATCTAATTATTCTCCAGTTGTTACCAACATTAGTCCCAAGAAAATCTACTTCTCCTCTTGTACCTAAATCCATACCTGTATATTTTTTAGAAAATATAGGTTCTACATTATTATCATTTGCTACTGCAATATCATCTACAAAATCTGTAGTATAAGCAACACCTCCGTAACCAGTAGCTCCAGGATAATTATACGCTAAAGTTTCATTTCTTCTAAAGGTATCTCCATTGTCTTCGTACAATTTCTTTAACCAAGGATTTACAATATGTCCAAAATCTGGCGATTTAGATGGCGGTGCATAATCAATATGATAATTACCCATTGTACCTGTCTGTGGAATATCTGTACCCCATACAAAGTTAGATTGCCCTAAAAATTGTAATTCAAAAACAGACTCTGAATTGTTTTCATTATTTACACCAAAATTATCTCCAAATTCTGAAGCAGGTAATAAACTATACTTACCTACTAAAGTACTTAAAGTAGTATGTGCTTTTTCCCATTCTTTCATAAATAGGTAACTTTTTCCTTTTAAAGCAGTTGCTGCTCCAGAAGTTGGTCTACCCGTATTATCTCCTGTCCAAGTTGCGGGCAACATTGTTTCTGCCATTTTTAAATCTTCAATAATTTGTGCCCAAACATCTGCTGGAGCTGCTTGATCTACTAATAGATTATCAAAATCTGGCAAATCTGTAATTAAAGGCACATTACCATAAAGGTTTACTAAGTACCAATAATCGAAAGCTCTTAAAAAATATGCTTGTCCTAATAACGGATTAATATCTGTACTAGAAAATGTATCTGGAGTATTAATTATTATATTATTACACCTAGCAATAGACTTGTACAATTCTTGCCAAGGCTCTGTTGCCCATCGTCCGTTTCCTGGTCCTCCCTGAAAAGTAGACATTACTGTGTTACCTCCATTCGGAATTATATTAAACTCATCTGAACGTAACAATGCACCTGCATGTGCTATTCTTCCCCAGAAAAAAGTACCCGTTATTGGATGAAAAGCTCCGTTTACTGCAGATTCTACCTGTTCTAAGGTTGCCCCAAAGTTTCCTGTAGAAATTGCATTATTGTTTTTTTGATCCAAAATATCTTCAGAACAACCTATAAGAGAAACAATTGTTGCAACTATAGCCAAACTTAAAAATGATTTTGTTTTATTTAGTTTTTCCATTTTATTATTTTTTATTTATTAGAAAGTTGCTTTTAACCCAACACTAAAAGTACGTGCATTTGGATACGCTCTTAAATCTAAACCTCTTGATAAAAGTGGGTTTACTGAATTTCTTACACCAGGAACTCCCGAATTGATATTAGAACGCCCTCCGTTAGCAGATGCTACATCTGGATCATAACCACTATATTTTGTTAAAACAAAAACATTTTGAACATTAAAAGAAACTCTTAAGTCTTTTACCCAAGCTAAACCAGGATTAGATTCTGTATTAAAATTATAACCAACTTCTAAGTTTTTTAATCTAAAATAAGAACCATCTTCTACAAAGAAAGATGAAGGAGCTCTATTACCCGCTGCATCATTTACAGTAGCTACAGGAATATTAGTATCTGTGTTTGTTGGGGTCCAAGCGTTTAAAACTTCCGATAATTTACCACCATCTTGCCATAAGATATTGTAATAACGACCAACATTGTAAATTTCATTTCCTTGTACTCCATTAAAAGCTAAAGAAAAATCGAATTCTTTATAATTTGCTTTAAAGTTAAGACCGTATGTAAAATCTGGTGTAGGGTCCCCTATTTGAGTAATATCATTTTCATCAACTATAGAATCTCCATTTGTATCTACTCTTACAAAGTTACCTGTTAATGGATCTACTTTATCTTCTACAACCCAACCATAAAACGCGCCCACTGGTGCATTTTCTCTTGTTTCATTAACAACTCTTAAATCTTCATCTATTGCAGGTCCTTGAATTGTTGCTGGAATATTTTTTGCTTGGTTTTTAAGGTTGAATGAAAAATTAGTACCAATTGTGTATGTAAAATCTCCGTCAGATTTATTGTAAGCTACATCAAATTCGAAACCATTGTTTACTAAAGACCCTGCGTTTCTAATAACTGCCTGACTAACTCCTGCTGTAGATGGTACATTAATTGGTACAATTGCATCCTCTACGTTTTTAGAATAATAATCTGCAGTAATTTTAACTTTACTATCAAACAAAGACATATCAAAACCAACATCAAATGTTTTTGTTGTTTCCCAAACTAAGTTTTCATCAACTAAAATTGTTTGTGCTAAACCATTTGCAAGACCACCACCAAAACTTGTTGCAGAACTATTACCATATACACCTTGTGTTGGGTACACTGCATCTGGATAAGAACCTAACTCACCATAAGAAGCTCTTAATTTAAAGAAATTAATTGTTTCTGATTTCCAAAATTCTTCGCTACTTAAATTCCATGCTCCAGAAAATGCAGGGAAATAACCAACTCTATTCGCTTTTGCAAACCTAGATGATGCATCTCTTCTTATTGTCGCAGAAAACAAGTATTTACCATCATAACCATAATTTACTCTACCAAAATAAGACAACAATACAGCTTTAGAATCATTACCTAACGCTTGTGTAAGTGTGTTTAATTTTTCTGAAACTCTAATTAAATTATCACCCGTATTTTCTCCATACAAACCATTACTGCTTTGCGATTCTACAAAACGTGTATGCCCTAAAACAACATCTAATTTATGTACATCATTAAAAGTCTTATTATAGTTAATAGTAGGTTCAAAAGATAAATTTATATTGTCTCTATTAAAATTTGTTAAATCATTTAACTCATTCACATTTCTTACTGGATCTATACTGTTACCACTAGCAACAGAATTTGTCATTAAAAAAGTTGGTGTAAATTGGTAATTGTGTCTTGTTCTATAATCTGCTCCAAAATTTACAGAAGCAGTAAAATCATCATTTATTTCATAATCTAATTTTAAACTCGTAAACAAGGTTCTTGTTGTTTCTAAATTGTCTTCTAAAGAAGCCAAACCAAATTGATTTAATCCTCCTGGACCATGAATATCTTCTGTTGGGCCATCAAAACCACCATCTAAATTTGTGTTAGATAAAGCAATTGTTGGTGCCGTAACAGCATCAAAACCATACCAGTTATTGTTTTGTAATTTTCCTTCTGCTAAACCTAAAGAATGTGTAATTTTTAATTTATTAAATTGATGTTGACTGTTAAATCTTGCATTTAATCTTCTAAAACCAGAACCTATTAAAATTCCGTCTTGATTAAAGTAATTTAATGATCCAAAGTAAGAAGAGTTTTCTCCACCACCAGAAATAGAAATTCCATAGTCTTCTACAAGACCTGCTTTTAAAGACTCTTCTTGCCAATCTGTATTTACACCATTGTAAGTAACCTGCGTTGCAGAACCTTCATTTGTAAAACGTTGGTTTAAATAATCTGTGTATTGTTCACCATTAATAAAATCTAACTTTTTACTTGGTGTATCAAAACCAACTCTAGCAGAAAAAGTAACCTCTAATTCTCTATTCTTTCTACCATGATTTGTTTTAATCAATATAACTCCATTTGCAGCTCTAGAACCATAGATTGCTGCTGCTGCTGCATCCTTTAGTACAGAAATATCTTCTATATCTGCAGGGTTTACATAATCCATATTTGTAACAAATAAACCATCTACAATATATAAAGGACTTGCATTACTTAATGAGTTAACCCCTCTAATAAATACGTTTGGCGATCCTCCTGGTTGCCCACCTGGTGCCTCTACCTGTATACCAGACAATTTACCTTGCAATGCATTTGTTGGGTTACCCGCAACTGTATTAACAATATCTTTTCCTTTAATAGTAGAAACCGCACTTGTTGCTTCTCTTTTACTAGAAGTACCGTAACCAACAATTACAACTTCGTCTAAAGAAGCTGCATCTTCTTCCATAGCAACGTTTAAAGTTTTCTGACCTGTAAAAGTTACCTCTTTTGTTTTAAAACCTAAATAACTAAATACTAATACATTTTCTTTACTTACTTTATCTAAAGTAAAATTTCCATCAAAATCAGAAGTAATCCCTAATGTTGTTCCTTTAATTATAATATTAACCCCAGGAAGCGGACCTTCTCCGTCTGTAACAACTCCACTTACAGAAGAAGTTTGAGCATTTACTACAAAACCAACTAGAAATATGGCTGTGTAGAATAGTTTTTTTAATAATTTTTCATTCATAAAATTAAAATTTAAGTTAATGTTATTTAAAACACAATTTTGCGTTAAAGTCAATTGTTTTTATGATTTTTTACTGCTACTTTTTCATAAAAAACACAAACTGTGATACCCTATGCTACTTGCAAATATATGTATAAATTTCTTATACGCAAGTTTTTAGGTTGTAAACTGAGTTTATCGTAAAATATAAGGCTTAAAATATATTATTGATAATAAATATAACAGACACACTATATTAACATAAATTGTGACTTTTATGAATGGTAGTACAATACAAGGAAGGATTGCCGAGACTAAATCTAATTAAAAAAATTATATATAATTATGAAAGCTAAGAATTCTTAAAATAGGTATACAGATAAATTTTACCCAATGCAGATTGGGCAAAAGAACATTAGAAGAAAAGTGTTTTAGGTTTCCGCTATCGCGGGATTTAAAAAAAGAACACTACTTATTAGGTAAGAATTAGACAAATTATAATCAATTAAAAGATAAGCAAGTAACTATAGAGAATCTATTCTTTTTATATTAAAAGGAATAATTTTATGCACCGTAGTTCTGTGCTTTACAAAACTAGCTGCTTCTAGAGCCATCTGTTTAAAATCTGCAGAAATAGTTGTAATTCCATCAAAAATAATTTCTTTAAAATCGGCATCATTATGGGTTAAAATACCAATGTCTTTACCAACTTTATAATTTAAATCTTTGCAATCTTTTAGCACTTGCCATAGGTTAGAATCACTAATAAAAAAATACAATGTATTTAACTTAATACTTCCTTGTTTATAAGTCTTCTGTACAGATCCTTTTATATTATAATCTTTAATAAACTTATTAAATCCTTTTTTTATTCCTACCGGATAATCCGAATCATCTCTATAAAAAAGAACCACTTTATCATACTTTAAAATCCTACTATGCATCTCCTCTAACTTATGATATGTAGAAAGTTCAAATTCTTGAGAAATGTAAGAATACTCGCTTGGCATGTCAATAAATCTATCTACAATTAATGTCTTTTCTGAAGGAAATTCTTCTATTAAAACAGTAGATTCTTTACTTGGTATTGGTGCAATTACATACATACCATATTTACCATTTATAGTCTCTAATATATTTTTAAAAATAGCTGCATTATTATGATGAAAGAAAATATCTATTTGATAATTTTTACCTAAAGATTTTCTAAATGTATTGTAAAAGTCTTCATGAAAAGATTGAAAAGCAAACAATAACAAAGCAACCTTTAATTGAGATTTAGTATTTACGTTGGCTACATAATACCCTTTAAAGTTTTTAGATTCTACAATACCTCTATTTTTTAAATCTTCGTAAGCCTTTACAATTGTTTTTCTAGCAAAACCAATTTCGCTTACCATTTTATTTATAGAAGGAAGTTTGTCGCCTTTTTTAACAATTTTTTCGTTAATAGCATTAATAACTCCATTAACTAGTTGCTCGTGCTTAGATCTAATGCTTTCGTCTTGCAACTCTTTAATTTTCTCAAAAAAATCATTCATTTGGCAAAAATAACATTTTTTACCACTAATTCAAGATGCTTTTATAGTCTAATCTATATTCCTATAAATGGATAAGCATTACTCAACCTACAAAAAAAGTACTAATTTATACAAGAAAGCAAAAGTCACCTTATTTGTTAGCGCTATTTTTAAAGACTAAGAATGCAGGAATTTTTAACACCTAAACACCTCTCTATTTCTTAATATTATCATAAAACTTAAAAGAAAACATCAAATTGTTTTTTTATTACTAAACGATTGTTTAGTTTTGCATTGTAATTAGAAATAATGGCAAGAAAGAAACAATACAACGAAGACGAAGTAGTTGAAAAAGCAATGAACCTATTTTGGCGAAATGGCTACCAGACAACTTCTATGCAAATGCTCGAAAAAGAAATGGGTATTAATAAGTTTTCTATATATGCTAGTTTTGGTAACAAACATGGCTTGTTTTTAGAAAGCTTAAAAAGTTATAAAGTAAAGGTTAATGTAATTTTAGAGAAATTTAAGAAAGCACAAAATGGTGTAGAAGATATTAAACAATTCTTTTACGATTCTGTTTACATTGATCATAAAGGAAGTGCTCAAAAAGGATGTTTAGTAACTAATACTTATAATGAGTTTTCTGAAAGTGAAGACGCATTAATAAAAGAACAAATGAATTCTTTTATGGTAAATCTTAAGGATTTATTTATAGAAAAATTACAAAAAGACACCACTAAAGATAAAGCTACTGTACTAAAACAAGCTAACTTTTTATTATTAGCAAAGCACGGTTTAGCAGCAGCAACTAGAGTAAATACTCCAAAAGAAATAGAAGATTACATAGAAATGACGTTTATAAATATATAAACTTTTTTTTACCAGATAACTAAACGATTGTTTAGTTAAATTAAACATAAATTATAAATATAAAAACAAAAATTATGACAACTTTAAAAATTCACAACAGCGAAACAGCACCAGAAGAAAGTAAAGCATTATTAGCAAAATCTCAAAAAGCATATGGTATGATACCTGGTTTACATGGTGTTTTAGCTGCTTCACCTCAACTTTTAGATGCTTACCAAGTATTACATGAATTGTTTACAAATACCTCTTTTAACGATGAAGAGTTAACCGTTGTATGGCAAGCAATAAACGTAGAACATTCATGTCATTATTGTGTACCTGCACACACAGGAATTGCAAAAATGATGAAAGTAGATGATGCAATTATAGAGGCTTTACGTAACGAAACTCCTTTAGAAGATGCAAAATTAGAAGCATTACGTACAATGGCTTTAACAATTACTCGTAATCGTGGTAACGTTACTCAAGATGATTTAGATGCATTTTATGCAGCAGGTTACGAAGAGAAACAAGTTTTAGAAATTATTTTAGGTTTGTCTCAAAAAGTAATTAGTAACTACACAAACCATATTGCAAATACACCTGTAGATGCTGCCTTTAAAGCTTTTGCTTGGGAAAAAAAATAATTAGGTAATTTTTTAATTACATAGTAACATCTATAAACCTTTCGTATTTTTTTACGGAAGGTTTATCTTATATTTAATACTTTAAATTTTACAATACATGAGTATTTCAATAGAAAATAAAATTGCTTTAGTAACTGGTGCCAACAGAGGTATTGGAAAAGCAATTGTAGAATCCTTTATAAATCATGGTGCTAAAAAAGTATATCTAGCCGTAAGAGATGTAAACTCTACAAAAGAATTAGTAGAAAAATATGGAGCTAAAGTAGTTCCGCTAAAAGCGGATGTTTCTAATACAGCTTCTATTAACGAATTGGCACAAAAAGCAAATGATGTAGACATTGTTGTTAATAATGCAGGTATAGGAACCCCTTACCCTACAATTGGTAAAGATGCAGAAAGCGATTTTATGAATCAGTTGCAAGTAAATGCTTTTGGTTTATTAAGAGTTGCCAATGCTTTTGCAAAAATATTAGAAGATAAAAAAGGCGCTTTAGTACAATTAAATTCTATTGCTTCTTTAAAAAACTTCGAGCAGGTTTCTACCTATTCAGCTTCAAAAGCTGCTTCTTACTCTTTAACACAAGGCTTAAGAACAGAATTAGGTGCAAAAGGCGTTTTCGTTTTAAGTGTACATCCTGGTCCTGTTGCTACAGATATGAGTGCTGCTGCTGGTTTTGACGGAGGCGCATCTGCCACAGAAATATCCGAAGGAATTGTAAAAGCATTAAAATCTGGCGACTTTCATTTATTTCCAGATGCAATGGCAAAACAATTTGAAAGTGCTTACCAAAGCTTTTCAGAAAATATTGTTTTAGCAAATCTTTCAGAATAAAAAAACACCTATAAAAACACATAATTATGATAAAAGTATCTGTAATGTACCCAAACTCTAAAGATGTAAAGTTTGATGTAGCATATTATAAAACAAGTCATTTACCTATGATTTCTAAAGCCGTTGGTAGTGCTTTAAAAGGTTTAGAATTAGATTTAGGCGTTGGAAGTAGAGTTCCAGGAGAACCTGCTCCTTATGTAGCAATCGCTCATTTATTATTTGATGATGTTGCTTCTTTTCAAGAATCATTTGGCCCTCATGCAGCTGTATTTGCTGCCGACATAAAAAACTACAGCAATGTAAAAGGAGAACTTCAAATTAGTGAATTGATTACTTTTTAAAGATGAAAAACAACCGTAACATAAAACCGAAAGTACTTTTTTTTGATGTAAATGAAACTCTTTTAGATCTTACCAAAATGAAAAAACAGGTTGGTGCCGCTTTAGGCGGAAAAGAAGAATTATTGCCTTTATGGTTTACAACGATGTTACAATATTCTTTAGTAACATCTGCAAGTAGAGATTATAAACCTTTTGGGCATATTGGAGCTGCTGCGTTGCAAATGGTTGCGGCAAATAATGGAATTAAATTATCCGAAGAAAACGCGCGCAAAGTAACTGTAACTGCTATGCAAAACCTACCTCCTCACCCAGAGGTAAAAGAAGCATTGCTTCAATTAAAACAAGCGGGTTACAAATTAGTTGCCTTTACAAATTCATCTACCGAAGGTTTAAAAAATCAATTTAAAAATGCTGGCTTAACAGATTATTTTGATAAAATGTTAAGTGTAGAAGAAACCGGTAAGTTTAAACCTTTTACAGAGACTTACTTATGGGGAGCATCAAAAATGAATGCAAAACCAGAAGAATGCATGTTAATTGCAGCACATGGTTGGGATGTATATGGAGCAATGAATGCTGGTTTTAGAGCTGCTTTTGTAGCAAGACCTGGTCAGCAATTATTTCCTTTAGCGCCCAAACCAGAAATTATAGAAACCGACTTAAAAGAAGTTACAAACGTACTTCTAACTTATATATAAAATTATGACACAAAAATTAAAAATAGACATCGTTTCTGATGTTGTTTGTCCGTGGTGCACCATTGGATACAAGCGTTTAGAAAAAGCAATTATAGAACTTGGTATTCAAGATAAAGTAGACATAGAATGGCAACCATTTGAGTTGAACCCTAATATGCCTGTTGATGGTCAAAATTTAGATGAACATATTACAGAAAAATATGGATCTACTCCAGAACAACAAAAAGATTCTAAATTAATGATGACTGAAGCTGGGGAAGAGCTTGATTTTACTTTCGATTATTTTGATGAAATGCGTATGGTAAACACTTTTGATGCGCATGTTTTATTAGAGTATGCTAAAGATTTTGGAAAACAAACAGAATTAAAAATGTGTTTAACAACTGCCTTTTTTAGTGAACGTAAAGATGTTTCTAAAAGAGATATTTTAAAACAAGCCTTATTAGCTGTTGGTTTAAATGCAGATGAAGGAATGGCAAAGCTAGATAATGAAAATGCTAGAAAAGAAGTAAGAACCAAACAAGATTACTGGAAAAGTTTAGGTGTTAATTCTGTACCAACTATGGTCTTTAATAGAAAAAGTGCAGTAACTGGCGCACAACCAGTAGCTACTTTTAAACAAGTACTTACAGAACTCTTAAAAGAACAGCAAACAGTTTAAACCTACTACTAATTAATTTAAAAATCACTCAAATGGAATCAACAAAAAATAAAGGCGAATTAGATACATTATTAGCTATAAAACGTAAAGAAGGTGCACTTAAATATGGTAAAGAAAAAAATCAACTGTATTCAGATGGTATTGACGCTGTAGCTACTTCCGGTATTTTAGAAAGTGCTTTAAATGTGGGTGATAAAGCCCCTAATTTTACACTAAAAAATGCGTTGAATCAAACGGTTAGTTTATATGATGATTTAAAAAACGGCCCCGTAGTTTTAACCTGGTATAGAGGTGGTTGGTGTCCTTATTGTAACATCACTTTACACTATTTACAAGAAAAATTACCAGAATTTAAAAAAGCAGGTGCAACACTTATGGCTTTAACACCTGAGCTGCCAGATAATTCTTTAAGTACTTCAGAAAAAAATAAACTAGGTTTTAACGTTTTAAGTGATATTGGCAATACCGTTGCAAAAAATTACGGAATTGTATTTCAATTAATAGAAAAAGTGGCAGTAGTTTATGAAAGTGGTTTTGGTTTAAGCAAAGTAAACGGAGATAATAGCAACGAATTACCTTTAGCAGCTACCTACGTTATTGACACAAACGGAATTATTCAGTATGCTTTTTTAGATGCCGATTATAGAGAAAGAGCAGAACCATCTGCTATTTTAGATGCCCTAAACAAGTTAAAATAAAACCAAATGAATACAACCAAAATTATCTTAATCACTTTTAGTGTCTTCTTTTTTTCTTGTGGAAACAAAAAAACAAATTCAGCAGTAAAATCAGATACAAATACAGAGAAAGCAACTCCAATTACCTTTAAAAACAAAGGACACGAATTGGTGTACAATACCGTACAAAAAACGGGAAACTATCAAATGCTTGCTGCTAAAAAAGATGTGGTCTATACCTATTCTTACCAAACGCCAGATGGAAAAACAGATATTTCTACAGAGAAATATATTTTTGATGGAGAACTTTCTTATGGAGAATATGTAAAGCACGAAAGAACATTAACCGAGCTAAAAGGAAAAGTAGAACAAGGATATGATGGAAACGAATATTGGTTAAAAAATAATGGAGAAAACATAACAGATTCAGTAGCCTTAAAAAGAGTTGCTTTTAACAGACCTACCAATTTTTATTGGTTCTGTATGATTCAAAAATTATTAGACCCAAGTGTAGAATATCAATATGTAAAAGCGCAAACAATTGAAGGAACTGCTTATGATATTGTTAAAATAACTTTTGATGGTAGCAATAACAAACCAAAAGACATTTATCAACTATACATAAATAAAGAAACCCAAATGATAGATCAGTTTTTATTTACAGTAATGGATTTTGCAAAATCAGATCCTTTATTAATGAAGTTGAAATATGAAAAAATAGACGGTATCTTAATTCCAACACAACGTACATACAAAGCCTCTAATTGGGATGCAGAAGTTACAGATGCACCATGGGTTCATGTAAATTGGACCAATATTAAATTTAATAATGGCTTGCAAAAAGCGATGTTTAAAAAATAATTAGAAGCCCCATTCTAATAACATTATATCTATTTATTTAGCCCCTTCAGGTTTTTGAAACTTGAAGGGGTTTCTTTTGTAAAAAAACAGTCTTTGCTTAACAAAGATGACAACGAAGAAACTGATTTATAACAAATACCCAAGTAATTTGGATTAGTTTTATTACTTCTTTCAAGAATAAAATACTAATTTTACAATCTTTCACCCGCAAAAACAAAGACTGAATGGCAATTGAAAACATCCCAGAGATATACATAGATAACACTAAAGAGAGTTTAGATTTATTTGTGTACGATTTTAAAATGACCAGTGACGTTGTTAAAAGCAAGGTTAATTTAGGGATGAATATGTTTAGTTTTTTACAAGTTGGTAAAAAGCAAGTGCATTTTGCAGATACTGCTATTGCTGTAAATAAAGAACAGTCTTTATTATTAAAAAAAGGAAATTGGCTTTGGACAGAATTACTAGACACAGAAGCTATTTATTACTGCAAACTTTTCTTTTTTTCTGAAAAAAAACTCACTGATTTTTTAAGTAAATACACCAACAATGTAAAACCATATAAAGAAGAATCTGCTTATTTTGTGATAGAAAACGACGATTACATAGCTTCCTTTATCAGCTCTTTATCTTCTAAAACATTTGACAAAAACAGCTATAGCACTGCCCTACTCTCTCTAAAGTTTGATGAAATAATGCTGTATTTATTAGACAAATATGATACTAAATTCGAGTATTATTTACATTCTTTAATCTCTAAAGAAATATCTCCTTTTAAAAAGACCATAGAAAGTAATGTAGATTCTAATTTAAAAATAGAAGAAATTGCTTTTTTGTGTAACATGAGCTTATCAACTTTTAAACGTCATTTTACAGCTGCTTATAACGAACCTCCTGGAAAATGGTTTCAAGACAAACGACTTCAAAAAGCAAAAAAACTACTACAAAAAGGCACCTTAACACCATCTGATATTTACCTAGATATTGGCTATAACAACCTGTCTAACTTTAGTATAGCTTTTAAAAATAAGTTCGGAATAAGCCCAACGGATGTTTCAAACTAATTAAAACAAACACAAGTATCTGATTTTTAAGACATTAACTTCATATCAACTTTTTCACTTCACCCAAAACACAACATTGAACTTTTTTCATAAGCTATTGAACCAAATCAATAAATAAAACCTTTAGATACCAACATACATTTGCTACATACTTACAAACACCTGTTTTGTAAGAAATTATTAAACATAAATTTAAAACATATAATTATGGCAAATGTAACTAAGCCTGTATTTAAAGAAAAATACGGAAATTTTATTGGCGGTAAATTCGTTGACCCAATTAAAGGTCAATATTTCGAAAACAGATCTCCAGTAGACGGAAAAGTATTTACACAAGCAGCACGTTCTACAGAAGAAGATATTAATCTTGCTTTAGATGCAGCACACGAAGCTTTCCCTGCATGGAGTAACACGTCTGTAACAGAACGTAGTAATGCGTTATTAAAGATGGCTCAGGTTATGGAAGATAACTTAGAGTATTTAGCAACTTTAGAAACAATTGATAACGGGAAACCAATTCGTGAATCTCTTGCAGCAGATATTCCTTACTGTATAGATCATTTCCGTTATTTTGCAGGTGTTATTCGTGCTGATGAAGGAAGTATCTCTGAACACGATAAAGACACGGTAAGTATCGTTTTACACGAAGCTGTTGGTGTGGTTGGGGAAATTATCCCTTGGAACTTTCCAATGTTAATGTTAGCTTGGAAAATTGCGCCGGCTTTAGCGGCAGGTTGTACAGCAGTTGTTAAACCAGCAGAACAAACACCTACAAGTGTTATTATATTAATGGAACTTATTGGTGATATTTTACCTGCAGGTGTTTTAAACATTGTAACTGGTTTTGGTAATGAAGCAGGTGCAGCTTTAGCAACCTCTAAACGTATTGCAAAATTATCTTTTACAGGTTCTACAGCAACAGGACGTACAGTATTGCACAATGCAGCAGAAAACATTATTCCTGTAACGATGGAATTAGGTGGTAAATCTCCAAACATTTTCTTTCCATCTGTAGCAGCTCAAGACGATGAGTTCTTTAGCAAAGCTATAGAAGGTGCATTAATGTTTGCTTTAAACCAAGGTGAAATTTGTACATCTCCGTCTCGTATTTTAGTACACGAAGATATTGCAGATCGTTTTGTAGAAAAAATGCAAGAGCGTTTAAAACTAGTAAAACCAGGAAACCCATTAGATCCAGAAACCATGATTGGTTCTCAGGTATCTAAAGCACAATACGAAAAAATACTAAACTATATTAAAATTGGTATTGAAGAAGGTGCTGCTGTTTTAGCAGGTGGTGAAGCTGGTAATTATGATGGTGAATTAGCCGAAGGTTACTACGTACAACCAACTGTTTTAAAAGGTGATAACAAAATGAGAGTGTTCCAAGAAGAAATTTTTGGGCCTGTTGTAGCCTTAACAACTTTTAAAACAACAGAAGAAGCTATTGCTATTGCAAACGACACTCCTTACGGATTAGGTGCTGGTGTTTGGTCTAGAGACGCCCACGAATTATACCAAGTACCACGAGCTATACAAGCAGGTAGAGTTTGGGTAAACCAATACAACACCTACCCTGCACACGCTCCTTTTGGTGGTGTTAAAGAATCTGGTTTCGGACGTGAAAATCACAAAATGGCTTTAGATCACTACCGTGTTGTAAAAAACATGTTAATCTCTTATGACAAGAAACCAATGGGCTTCTTTTAAGTAAGAAACCACATTCACTTTTTTAATAAAACCTCAGATTCGTCTGGGGTTTTTTCATTTTTTATTTTAAAAGATTATTCTTTTATATACAAAAACAGCCTTTGTTAAATGAACAAAGGCTATTTTAAAATATTGAGAAAAATTACATTATTCTGTAACTGCAGTTTCTTTAATTTCTACTACTTCAAGGTCAAAAACAAGATCTCTACCTGCTAAAGGATGGTTACCATCTATAACAACACTTTCTTCTTTTACCTCTATAATCATTAAATTCATTTCTTGTCCTTCTGGAGACTTAGAAACCAATCCCATACCAACTTTTGGCTCCATATCTTGTGGAAGATTTGCTCTTTCAATTTCTTGAATTAATTGCTCATTTACTTCACCATAAGCTTCTTCTTTAGCAATAGAAATGGTTTTCTTTTCATTCAATTTCATGTCAATTAAACCTTGTTCAAAACCAGGAATTAATCTTCCTTGTCCTAAAACAAATTCTATAGGCTCTTTTCCTTCAGAGGTATCAAAAACTTGTCCGTCTGCTAATTTACCTGTATAATGTACTTTTACTGTATTATTCGCTTTTACTTGACTCATACTATAATTAATTTGAAAAAATAGGCGTTGCATAATTCTTACACAAAAACTATTTTAGTTTAAACTTACAAAAAAGTATCTGCCATAACCAAGCCAAAACTAAATAAAAAGAGTTGCTTTAGTAAAAAACACACGATTTAAAAAGAACAAATAATTCGCTATCACTATAATAGCAGGAGTTAAGAACGTTTTCTCTTTTTTACAAGACAAAATGAACACGTATTTTTAAAACAGCAACTTTGTCAGTATTTGTTCTAAATTATGTTTTTTTTCTGACAGGTTTGTTCTTTCTAGCCCTTTGACTTTTCTGTCAAGAAGATGAATTTTATAAAGAAACAGCGTTTCATTTTTATTTTTTTGTCAATTTCTCCTAAAGTCGGATGAAAAGTCGGAGTGTTTTTTAAATCTTACACAGCACTTTATGCACTGCTTGTCATTTCTACTAGAAGAAAAAATCTCATAAGAATAAGTCTTTTATGTTTTCTCTCTTATAAGATTTCTCCTAAAGTCGGATAAAAAATTGGAGTGTTTTTTTAGGTTGATAAGTAACTAATTACTGTTCATAAATTATACTTCTAAATCTCATTAAATTTGTATTTTTATCTAAAAAAACACGCTCTTATTTTTACTTAGAAAATTTTAAACTAAAAGAAGTAATTGAGTATATATTTATAAAATAGTAAAGAAAATATAAAATGAAAAATAGAACATTAGGAAATAACGGTTTTGAGGTTAGTGAAGTTGGTTTAGGTTGTTGGCAAATTGGAGCTAATTGGGGCAATGAAATCGATAAGAATAACGCTTTTAAAATACTTAATGAAGCTGTTGATAATGGTGTTACATTTTTTGATACGGCAGATGTTTATGGAGATGGAAGAAGTGAAAAGTTAATAGGAGAATTTTTAAAAAACTCTAAAGCTAATATTAAAGTTGCTACAAAATTTGGACGAGCAGCTAATGTATTCCCTAATAATTATAGCGAACAAGCATTAAGAGACAGTGTAGAAGCCTCTTTAAAACGTTTAAATGTAGACGCTATTGATTTATTACAATTACACTGTATACCAACTGTTGAACTAAAAAAAGGAGAAATTTTTGATTGGTTAAGATCCTTAAAAAAAGAAGGGAAAATAGTTCATTTTGGAGCGAGTGTAGAAAGTGTAGAGGAAGGTTTAATATGTCTCGAACAAGATAAACTACAATCACTACAAGTAATTTATAATATATTTAGACAAAAATTAACTCATAATTTATTACCACAAGCCAAGAAAAAAGGGGTAGGAATTATTGTTCGTTTACCACTAGCAAGCGGCTTACTTACTGGTAAATTTACACAAGAAACCAAGTTTTTAGAAAACGATCATAGAAATTTTAATAGAAACGGAGATGCATTTAATGTGGGGGAAACTTTTGCAGGTCTTCCATTTGATGTTGGTGTTAAATTAACTGATGAATTAAAAGCATTTTGTCCAGAAAACATGACTATAGGAGAAATGGCGCTTCGCTGGATTTTAAATCATGAAGAAATATCAACCATAATCCCTGGAGCAAGCTCACCTAAACATATTTCTAAAAATACTAAAGCAAGTGATTCAACACCACTTCCAACAGAATTAATGAACAAATTAGAGGAATTTTACACAAAAAATATTCACCAACATGTTCGTGGAGTATATTAACGAATACAAACCAGCCATAAATAATATACAGTAAAGAGAACTTATGTTAGAAAAAAAATCTAGTATAAATATTATCTTGAAAAATAATTTGGCGAAAAACATTACTAAATGCCAACAAAAATTATAGACATTAATGAAGCTACTATAAAAAAATATGTAGCTTCATTACGTCCGGAAGATTTAGAAATTAGAAACCAAATAGATATTGGTTATCTTTATAAAGCAAATGTTGTCTGCTTATTTGAAATAAGACCAGATTGGCAAAATCCAAATCAAATGCAAAAAATAGAATTTGCTAGAATTAGGTTTTATAAGACTAAAAAAATATGGAAACTATATTGGATGCGAGCAAGCGGAAAATGGGAACTTTATGAACCTTTTTCTGAATCTACACATTTAGGTAAAATTATAGAAATTATAAAAGAAGATAAACACGGTTGCTTTTATGGATAATAAAAAACAACAAATAATTAAAGAAATTGCACAAGAAATAGATTGTGGCAGTGATTGCTATTATAATTTGAAAACAAATGAAATTATAGCAATTCCAGATTCTTCACAAGTATTTGATGAAGATGAATTTAAAGAGGCTTTTAGCGAATCTCTAGAAAAGGTACGTGTGCAAAAAACAGACTTCATAAAAATTAAACCCTTAGAAAGTTTCGAATCCTTTAAAATAATGGAAAGCTTTGTAGCAGCGTTAACCGACCTAAATTTTAAAGAGGAATTGCAAACTGTTTTACAGAGAGGAAAACCGTTTCAGAATTTTAAACATCAAATAGACCATTCTATTTTTAGGCAAGATTGGTTTGATTTTAAACAGCAAGAACTAGAGAAAATAGTAGCTAAAAGGTTATATTAAAGAATCTATAGATATAACTTCTGTATGATTAAATTTATAATCTATAAAAAATTTCAAAAAAATATAATAATAAATTACTCACCTCCTATTTTCTAAATTCATATTTAGAAAAATCACAAAAAGGTCTTTTTGATTGCTCCTTATATAACTCAAAAAAGTTAATTTAGCTTTTAAGTGAATCTTTTATTATACAAATCTTTATTTTCGATTTTAAAACCGATTTAATTCTACTTTTTCAAGATTCACCCGCTAAAAATTTGAAAAGAAAATGAAAATACTGCACACTGCCGATTGGCATTTAGGACATAGATTACACGAACAATCTCAACTAGAAGAACAATCTTTATTTTTAAGCTGGATTGAAACCTACATTATTGAGCAAAAGATTGATATCCTTTTAATTTCTGGTGATATTTTTGACTCCGGTTCTCCGTCTAATCAAAGTTTAGAAATGTATTACAGTTTTTTAGTAAAACTAAACGGAACCACTTGTAAATCGATTATTATTACTGGTGGAAATCATGATTCTCCTGGAACTTTAAATGCGCCAAAACATATTTTAGATGCTTTGTCTATAAAAGTAGTTGGTAAAGCAACCGAAAATATAGAAGATGAGGTTTTTGAAATTGAAATAAACAATGAGAAAGTAATTATTGCGGCCGTTCCTTATTTGCGAGATGGAGATATTAGACGTGCGGTTGCAGGTGAAACTTTTGATGAATTAACAGATAAATACAAAACGGCATTAATTAACCATTATGCAACTGCTGCAGAACAATGTAAGCTTATAAACACAGGCAATGTACCTGTTATTGCTATGGGGCATTTATTTGCAACTGGAGGAACTATTTCTGATAGTGAGCAAAATATCTATGTGGGAACTTTAGGACATATTGGCGCCGAAGATTTCCCTACCTATTTCGATTATGTGGCATTAGGACATCTGCACAGAGTTCAAATTATTGGAGGAAATGACAAAATTCGTTATTCTGGATCACCAAATATTTTAAGTTTTAGTGAAATTAATTACGATAAAAAAATAATTATTTTATCCGTAGAAAACAATAAAATTTGTGATATCAAAGATGAGGTAATTCCTAAATTTAGAACGTTTTACAAGCTTACAGGAACATTGCAAGAATGTATGAATGCTTTTACTACAATTACTTCTAATACCTACAATTTAACGCCTTGGGTAGAAATTGAGCTAAAGGAAGATAACACTGTAAATACAGACGATTTAAAAAAGGAAGCAGAAAAACACCCTTTTGAAATCTTAAAAATTGGGTTAAAAAACCAGCGAAAAGTTAAAGGAATAGAAGAGTTATTAGAAAACACAAAATCAATCAAAGAATTATTGCCTACGGAGGTTTTTAAACTAAAGTGTAAAGAAATGGAATACGATTTAGAAAAAAGCCCCGAAGTTTGGGATGCTTTTAATGAAGTTTTACAATCCGTTAAAAACCAATAAGGCTGCTTTCCTATGAAAATTTTAAAGATAGAATTACAAAATATAAACTCCTTAAAATCGGATACTCCTATTGTTATCGATTTTGAAAATGAACAATTTAAAGATGTGGGTTTGTATGCAATTACAGGCTCTACAGGTGCTGGTAAAACCACTATTTTAGATGCTATAACTATTGCATTATATCATAATGTTCCTCGTTTTAGCGGCTCAAAGGGTACATTATTAGACGTAGTGAGCCATAGTGCACACGATGCTTTTAGTAGGGTTACCTTTGAAAACGACAATAACATTTACGAGGCTTTTTGGGGAATTAGAATTGCTGATAAAAATGGAAAAGCATATAAAAACCCTAAAGAGGAAGTCAGTTTAAAAAACTTAACTACAGATGCCATTTTAGCAACTCAAAAGCGGAATTTAATTATCGAAATTGTTAATGTTACTCAATTAGACTATAATCAGTTTTTAAGGTCTGTAATGTTAGCACAAGGAGAATTTGCTTCGTTTTTAACAGCTAAAGGTCCAGAAAAAGGAAAGTTATTAGAACAAATTACTGGAGAACAGATTTATAAAAAAATCGGTCAAGGAATTTTAGATAGAAAATCTGAGGAGGAAAAAAAATTAAGAGAAATTGAGGCAAAAATTAATGCAGATGATGTTTTAACAGAAGATGCTAAAGCTAAATTAAAGCAACATGATAAAATTTTAGATACCGATATTCTTAAAACTGAAAAGGAAATAAAATCTACGCTAGTTATAACAGATTGGTATGTTCAGTATAAAGAATTAGTTGCAGCTTCTGAAGTATTAAATCAAAACACTAAAACTTTAGACACTTTTATAGAGAAACATAAACCAGAATTAGATTTATTAGATTTAAACGAAAAAGCAGAACCGTTTAAAGAAATCATCCAGAATTTTAATAGAACCGAAAAAGAAATTAATGACAAGGTAGAGCTATTAAAAAAGATTGAAAAGGAAATAATTACACTGAAACCTCAGATTGAAAATTTAGAAGCAATTACAAAAAAAGAAGCTCTTGAAGTAGAAGCTTCTGAGAAAGAGTTTTCTTCTTGGTTGCCAAAATTCGATGCTGTTACAACCTTAGATGGAGAGATAAAAAGTGAAATTGCAACTCAACAGAAATCAAACGAACAGTTAGCACAATTAAAGCAACAGATGGATGCTTTAAAAGTAGATCAGCAAAAACTGACGAAAGAGTTAAACTCTATACAAACAACTATAAAAGTTGATGAATCTTTTGTTGCTGAAAATAAATTTTTAAAAGAAGTTGATTTAGAAATCTCAGACTGGACAACTGGTTTAACAACCTTAAAAGGACATAAAGAAATACTAAACACAAGTATTTTGTCTGTAATTGAAAAGAATAAAGCAATTGCTAAAACTACAGAAAGTTTAAAAGTAAATAATGAACTACTCTTAAAAAAAGTTACTGATGTTACCAAAATAGATCAAGAAATAACCACTATAAGTGCTGCAATAGATAAAAATAATTTATCTGATTTATTAGCAAAAAAAGACAAATTTCTTGTTGCTGAATCTAATTGGAAACAGTTTAAAACACTTGCAGAACAACATAAAAAGACTAAAGAAACCAAAACTACTTTATTAGAAAGCAATAAATCTTACACCTTAGATTTAGAAGTAATTAATAAACAAATAACAAGCTTAAAAAAGGATATTGAAATTCAAGAAAAAGCGGTTATAGATGCTTCCAAAATTTTAGATTTAGAAAGAAGTGTTGCTAAATATGAAACCGATCGTCAATATTTAATTGCTGGAGAGCCTTGTGGTTTATGTGGTTCTAAAGAGCATCCGTTTACTGAACATATAACGGAAATTAATATCTCTAAATCTGAATTAGAGTTAAATAATAGAAAAGAGAAACTACAAACGCTTACCAACTCTAAAGCTACTTTAGATAAAAATGATGTCCAATTAAACACAAGTATTGATAGTTTAACAAAGCAAATTAACACACTTACCTCTGAGTTAAATGCTATTGAAACAAATGCAAAACAATTAAATATTTCTTGTGAATTAAGCAATAGTACTAAAATTGATATCGAGTTAAATTTACTTATAACACAAATAAAAGACTTAAATAAAAATTTAGCCATAGCACAACAATTACAAGTTGATAAAAATAAATTATCAAAAAATATTGAAGGCGAAAAACAAGAGCTTCAATCACTAAAAACAACAATTGCAACGCTTCAGGAAAAAAATAAAAATGCAAAAGTTGATATTGAACAGAGTCAAAAAACGATAGATAATGTATCTGAAATTTGTAAAATTTTAGAGACAGATTTAAAAACTAAACTTTCTAAGTATAAATATGAGCTGCCACTACCAGAAAATACAAACGCATTTATAAATGAGATTGAAGCCATAATTACTCAATATTATAAAAAACAAAAGAATTTAGATGCTTTAAGAGCAGAAACAAAAGTAATTGACACAAGGTTAGAAAATCATAAAAAACAATTAGAAACCTATTCTAAGACAGAAACTGAAACTCTAAAAATCATTAGTGATTCAAACTTAAAATATGCGCAATTAAAAACTCAACGAACTGCTATTTTACCTATTGATATTACCATAGAAAGCAAAAGAAATAGTTTACAAGAGTTAAAAAACAAAACAGTCGAAAAAACAAAGTTGAGCAACATTAGTTTGCAAAAATTACTAGACTCTAAAAATAGATTAGATACTTTAAAAGTTGATAATATTGCCAATCAAAAAGAGCTAAAAAACAAATTAGATACATTTAAAACTTCACTTAATTTACAATTAGTTGGTAGTGGTTTTACATCAAAAGAAACTGTTGAAAGTGCTTTATTAGCTACAGAAGACAAGTTGAAATTTACAACGAATAAAGAACGAATTAAAGAAAATCAGCTTAAGATAAAAACATTAAAAGAAGCAAATTTTAAAGCAAAAGAAGCTTTACATAAAACCAAGAATTTTGAAACTTCTGAAGTAGAAAGCAAACTTACTTTAGAAAATTTAAAATCAAAAAAAGATGGTTTTATTACTGAAAGAGGTAAAATATCTGAAGCTCTTAGAAAAGATAAAGAAATTAGAGATCGAAATAAAGAAGTCTATAAAAAGATTGATGCACAGGCAGATATTTGTAAAGTTTGGAAAGAGCTCTTTAAAATTATTGGAAACTCTAAAGACGCATTTAACGTGTATGTACAACGATTAACGTTAAAACATTTGTTAGACCTTGCCAATGTGCATTTGTATCAATTAAATAAGCGGTATTCTTTAAAAATGGAAGAATCATACAAGCCAAAAGAAGAGCTTAATTTTAATTTGATAGACCATTATCAAACAGATCAAGCAAGATTGGTCGATACTTCTAGTGGAGGTGAAAAATTTATCATTAGTTTGGCATTGGCCTTAGGATTGTCTGATTTAGCCAGTAAAAATGTAAAAATAGATTCTCTTTTTATTGATGAAGGTTTTGGTACTTTAGATAGTAATACATTAGAAACCGTAATTTCTACCTTAGAAACCTTACAATCTCAAGGTAAAATGATCGGAATTATATCTCACGTAGAAAACTTAAAAGAGCGCATACCTACTCAAATTCAGATTACAAAGAAAAGTAACGGTGTTAGTGCAGTTAAAATCATATAGAAAACACAAAAATTCCTCGCCGTAAACTCGCTCGGAATGACAGTAAAAAAAATAAATTACCTACAAAAAAAGCTCAAGTTTAACACTTGAGCTTTTAATTTATAAGATGGAATCGTTTTAATAAAAACGAAGTGAAATTTACAATCTGCTTAATAAATCTATTTTTTTATTTTCAAATTCTTCAACAGAAAGAATTCCTTTGTCTTTTAAACCTGCTAATTTTTCAATTTTACCAAAAATATCTTCTTCAAAAGCACTATTGTTATTATTATTGAAGTTATTATTGTTAACTGGCTGCACTGGAGCTTCCATAATAGGTGCTACTGAAGTTTCTACAACATTATTTTGTACGTCATTATTATGAAAAACTTCTGGTTGTTGTTGCTTATTTTCACCAGAAATAATAGGTAAAGAATTTAAATTTACATTACCATATTGGCTGGTAAAAGAAACCGAATAATTACCACCTTGTTGTTGCCCTACTCCACCAATATTATGATCTAACGTATCAAAAATGGTGACTTTTCCATTTTGCTGAATTGCCAAACGATGTATGTTATTAAAAATAGCATAGCTAGTATCATTTTGACTTCCAGTAGAATTTGGAAAACCTAAATCTCCCCACCAGTTTCCAGAAAAACCTCCTTGTGAATTCGCCGTTTTCGGTAAAGGCTTGTATTGTATTTCTCCTTGGTGAATTAAATTAGATAAATCTACACAAAGTCCGTCTACCAAATATTTAAGGTTATTGTTAAACATATCCCCAACCATGGTCATACCACCTTGCATCCACTGGCCACCACCACCTAATTCGGCAATATTAAACTGCGCCATAGAACCATTACTCCCCATAAGACAATACGTTAAATCTGTAACAGCATTTGTACTTACTCCGTATTTGTTTGCTACGTTTGTCATGTTCTGAAAACTAGCATCTGTAAATATTGCATTCATAATTCTATGTGGTATAATTCTTAGTTCAGTTACACGTTTCTATGTAACAATTTTAATACAAAGGTAGACTATAGTACTATCAATAAGGTTTTTTTAACTTTAAGTTTTAATACTATTAACATGGTAATAAATACTTTAACTCAACATTTTAATATTGCTTTAATAATAAAAAAGTGTAGATAAAAATAACAAATGAAGACTTTTATCCTAATTTATTGGTAAAATGATACATAAAGTAAAATCTAAAAGTGATAGATTTTTTATTGAAGCAAAAAACAATATATAAAATTTTATCTTTTATTATTAAACCTCAAACTTTTGGATACATTTTCTACTTTTAATCGGTAAAACTTATTTTTTTAAAACTATTCTATTTCTAAATTTAAGACTAGATATATTCAGTTTTAAAAATTTCTATAAATTAAGATTGCATTGGAATTTCTGGAAGTTTATTTTTAAAACTTGGAGCATTGTCTCTGTAAGAAACCAATTTCTTTTTAGAAACCATTACAATTAAATCTTCGCTTAATGTAAATAAAGTAGCGGCTCTAAAAGTTTCCATAAGTAGTTTTTCTACTTCAGTCATTACACCTTCTAAAGAAAATTGTAGAAACTCATTTTCTTCTGCATGACGGTATTTTAATTCAAAAACATCTTCACCATCAACCTTAAATAAACGCACATATACATTTAACAACCCTTCACTTTTACGCATCGGTTTGCTTAATGTTAGTTTTACAAACTCATCATTGGTTAGGCTACGTTGTAATGTTTCAAATAAAACTTTAAATTCACTCATGCTGCAAAAATATAAATAACAAATTGTTAAACCCTTTTTTAATCCATTTTATTTGAGGGATTCTTCTCTTAGTTTTTAAGGCGATAAAGAACAATGTAAAAACAGTTGCTAGATACTTTCTTTACTTAATAAAACAAGCTTCTAGCATTTTATACAATTCAGGATGTTTTCTTTGAAACAGTTTTGGTCTTTCAAAGAAATACTCTCCGGCAACCGCTAGAAATTCAATTTCAGAGGTTCCACCATAACTTCTAATATCTGAGTGATCATTATTAATAGCCTCCATTTCTTTATGCACTAATTGTAAATAAGGAATAATATATTGCTTGTCTAATAAGACAGCAGGAATACCGTCTATAACGCCATCCGCTTTATCTAAAAGGTGAATAAACTCGTGAATTGCAGTATTCCCTTTATCGGTTTTGTTGCTAAAACCAAGATGTAAAGCTTTTCTAGATAAAATCATCTGATTTTCAAACCTTCCTGTGCCAACCAAACCTCCAATAGTTCTTCCTTCTATTTGAGAATCAAATTGCAAATCATCATCAAAATAATCTGGATAAATTAATACGGTAGATAAGTTGGTGTACTTCCAATTTGGGAATCTAAAAACCGGAATTACAGCACTCGCAGCAATCAATAAAGTATCTAACTCTTCTAATTCAAAATGAATCGCTTCAATATTAGTTTCCTTTAAAAAGGAAGCCATTTTAGCACGAAACACCTCTTGTTCATCATCATTTAATTTTTCATAAAATAGAATATGTTTTATTAATAAAGGATGCCAATGCTCTGGAACAACAAGTTTCTCTAAAGAAGCTGTACTCTTTTTTCTCTTAGACTTTATGCTTACAAAAAAAACAATAAGAAGTATCGCAATAGCAATTATATATAACATCTATTTTTTTTAAGAATGGAAAACTACGAAAATTTAAAAGATTTAGAACTTATTAACTTGCTACTTTATTTTTCTGATTTTAATTTAATAGCAATTAAATTCCATAAAAAAAGCTCAAGTTTAAAACTTGAGCTTTTTAATTTTATATAGATTTCTGCCTAAACAGAAATGAAAATAATTTTTAATATTATCCTTTAAAAACAATTTTACGCATACGTAAGCTTTCTGGAGTTACTTCTAAGTACTCATCTGCTTTAATGTATTCCATGTTTTCCTCTAAAGAAAAATCTACTTTAGGTGCAATTTTCATAGCTTCATCTGTACCAGATTTACGCATGTTTGTTAATTGCTTTCCTTTAATTAAGTTCACAGCCATTTCATCAGACTTACTGTTCTCTCCAATTACTTGACCAACATAAATTTCTTGGTTTACATCGATAAAGAAAACTCCTCTATCTTGTAAACGGTTTAATGCATATGCAGTTGCTTTACCAGCAGCAGAAGAAACAATTGCTCCTTTTACTTCTTCAGTAAAGTCTCCTTTATAAGGACCATATTCACTAAATCTGTGGTTAATAATAGCAGTACCACCAGTTGCAGTTAAAATTTTGTTTCTCAAACCAATTAATCCTCTAGAAGGAATAGAAAATTCTAAGTGTTGTAAATCTCCTTTTGGTTCCATAATTAACATATCTCCTTTTCTAAGAGATACTAAGTTAATTGCTTTAGAAGCCATTTCTTCTGGTACATCAATAGACAATGTTTCCATTGGCTCATGTTTCTTACCATCAATCATTTTAATAATTACTTGTGGTCTTCCCACTTGTAATTCATATCCTTCTCTACGCATTGTTTCAATTAAAACAGATAAGTGTAAAACTCCACGTCCAAAAACGTTAAATTTATCTTCACTATCAGTAGTTTCAACTTTTAATGCTAAGTTTTTTTCTAATTCTTTAAACAGACGATCTCTAATGTGACGAGATGTTACAAATTTACCTTCTTTACCAAAGAAAGGAGAGTTGTTAATTGTAAACAACATACTCATTGTAGGTTGGTCAATTTCTGTTCTTGGTAATGCTTCTGGCTCTTCTAAATCTGCAATTGTATCACCAATTTCAAATCCGTCAATACCAGTAATTGCACAGATATCTCCACAAGGTACTTTTTCTACTTGAACTTTACCCATTCCTTCGAATACGTGTAATTCTTTAATTTTTACTTTTTTAGTAGTACCATCAGCTTTACATAAACTGTATTCTTTACCTACTTCTAAGTCTCCTCTAAAAACACGTCCAATAGCAATTCTTCCTGTAAATTTAGAAAAATCTAAAGAAGTAATTTGCATTTGTGGCGTACCTTCGTTATATTTAGTTGCTGGTATAGATTCTAAAACAGCATCTAATAAAGGAACGATATCAGTAGTTTGGTTTTGCCAATCTGTAGACATCCAGTTGTTCTTTGCAGAACCATAAATTGTAGTAAAGTCTAATTGCTCTTCTGTAGCTTCTAAAGCAAACATTAAATCAAAAACTTTTTCATGAACGATGTCAGGAGTACAGTTTTCTTTATCAACTTTATTTACAACAACAATAGGAGTTAATCCTAATGCTAAGGCTTTTCCTAATACAAAACGAGTTTGTGGCATAGGACCTTCAAATGCATCAACTAATAATAAAACACCATCAGCCATTTTTAATACACGCTCTACTTCTCCACCAAAATCGGCGTGACCAGGAGTATCAATTACGTTAATTTTTGTGTCTTTATATTGAACAGATACGTTTTTAGAAAGAATCGTAATTCCTCTTTCACGCTCTAAATCGTTATTATCTAACAATAAATCTGTACGTTCTTTACGATCGTCTAAGATTTTAGCTTGATCTATAATTTTATCTACTAACGTTGTCTTTCCGTGATCGACATGGGCTATAATAGCAATATTTCTAATTGGCTGCATTAATATGTTCTTAAATTTCGTGCAAAAGTAGTGATTTTTGATTAAAGAATCTATTCATTCTAAAAAAGTTTAACTATCTAAACCTTAATTTTATATAAAAACACACTTTTTATGTTCTTAATTAAAAACAACCGCCTTTTAAATTTAAAACTCTAGATTTAAAATTGTTGCTTAATAAAGTAGTAATTGCTGTACTACTTCGCATACCTGACTTACAATAAACAACCAAATCTTTATTTTGATACACCTCATCAATACGTTCTAATAATTCGCCCAAAGGGATGTGTTGTCCACCAATATGGTACGCTTCTCTTTCATTATTTTGACGAACATCTAATAAATTATATTTTTCTTTATTCTTATTAAGTTCCTCTAAAGTAATTTCTTCTTTGGATACAATTCCACAGAAAAAATCATAATCGGTTTCTAAAACAGTAACTTCTAAAGTAGTGTCTTTTTCATAATTTAAGACTGTTTGATTCATTTGTAAAGAATCATACATCAATAATTTATTGGCTAAGACCTCCCCTATTCCACAAATAATCTTAATCGTTTCATTGGCTTGTAAACTCCCTATAATTCCGGGTAGCACACCTAAAACTCCAATTTCTGAACAATTTGGAGACTCATCTGGTTTTGGTGGCGTTGGATACAAACATCTATAAGTTCCACTTCCTTGATAGTTAAAAACACTAACCTGACCTTCGAATTTAAATATAGATCCGTAAACTAAAGGTTTCTTTGTAATTACAGCCGCATCATTTACCAAATAACGGGTCGAAAAATTATCGCTTCCGTCTACAATAATATTATAATTAATGAATAATGAAACAGCATTTTCTTTGGTTAATTTCTCATTATAAACATCAAATTTTACAAACGGATTTAATCTTGATAATCGTTCTGCTGCTGTTTTAGATTTAGACAAGCCAATATCATCTATCGTATATAAAATCTGACGTTGTAAATTACTTTGATCTACCACATCGTCATCAATAACACCAATCGTTCCAACTCCTGCAGCCGTTAAGTACTGTAAAACTGGGCAACCTAATCCGCCAGCTCCAATAACTAAAACTTTAGCCTTTTTAAGTTTCAATTGTCCTTCTTCTCCTATTTTATCTAGAATTAAATGTCGATTGTATTGTTTTTTTTCTTCTGATGTTAGCATGATAAATCTAAGTTAAAACGTGAACTTCATAATTTGAAACCCGTAATTATTAAATGATAATTGATCACTGATTATTGATAATTGATTAATTAAAATGTTCCCAATCTTTCCAAACCACTTCTAAATCTTGATTTTTTAGCATTTGTACCACCTCAGCAGTACTTCTTTCATCAGAGATTTCAAATTGTTCTAAAGATTGTGGCTCTACGGTATAACCTCCAGGATTTGTCTTCGATTCGGCACTAATAGATGTAATACCTAAATTGACAATGTGATTTCTAAAAACTTCACTTTCTCTGGTAGACATTGATAATTCTATATCTTCATCAAACAAACGAAACGCACATATAAGCTGTACTAAATCCGAATCTGTCATCTCTACTTTTGGCTCTAAACCACCAGAATGCGGACGCAATCTTGGAAAAGAAATCGAGTATTTTGTTTTCCAATACGTTTTCTGTAAATATTTTAAATGTAAAGCGGTAAAAAAACTATCGGCACGCCAATCTTCTAAGCCGAATAAAGCCCCCAAACCAATTTTATGAACTCCTGCTTTCCCTAATCGGTCTGGTGTATCTAACCGATAATCGAAATTAGATTTTTTTCCCTTCGGATGATGTTTTTTATACTCATCTCTATGATATGTTTCTTGATACACTAAAACTGCATACAAGCCATTTTCTACCAATAATTCATATTCATCTTGGTCTAAAGGCTGTACTTCTATAGTAATATTAGAAAACTGAGAACGGATTAATTGAATCGCGTTCCTTATATATTCTACTCCAACCGTTTTATTTGCTTCTCCGGTTACCAACAAAATATGATCGTAGCCTTTCTCTTTTAAAAAAGCGACTTCCTTTAAAATTTCTGCATCTGTTAGCGTCCGTCTCGGAATTTTATTCGTCATACTAAAACCACAATACGTACAAATATTCTGACATTCGTTACTCAAATACATTGGCACATACATTTGCATGGTATTTCCGAAACGTTTTTTGGTCAATAATTGACTCTTATACGCCATTTCTTCTAAAAACGGTTTTGCAGCAGGAGAAATTAAGGCTTTAAAATCTTCTAAATCTAGCTTATCTTTTGCCAACGCTTGTTGTACCTCAACAGTTGTTTTGTCGAAAATACTTTTTAGGCTAAAATCCCAATTATAGGTATTAAATATATTTATAAACGTGTTATCCATTTTACCTTTGTAATTTATACAATTAATGATTCTATAAGTTTTAAAACTATTTTACTCTTGTTTAGTAAAAATAATTTACTGAATTTAAAATACTACTTCTTGTATTATTCTAGTTTTAAGACTCCAAAAGATTCTGCTACATGAAAATCTGGTTTTTTTGTTTTTGGATCCACCCAACTTATCCACTTAATTGTAGCTATGTCATTTACTAACTCAACACAGTGCCCTCTATAAAGACCAATTTCTAATTGATTCTCTTTAAGTATTTCCTTTTCCTTCAAAAAAGACAAACTTAACTTACCTTCTAATATATAACGATCTTCTTTTATTACAGTTTTAATACATAATGATGTTGGCCACATCCATTTACGATTAAACTTGCGGTATGTATTTGCTTCATAATCTAAAACTCGTCCATTCGGATCCATTTCTAAACAATAATAAGGTGTCATTTCTTTATTTTTTCTAAAAAAAATTTCTACCCTTTCAGATTTTGTTACCTCTAACTTGTTATTAGTTGCTACAAACACTTTAGGCTTGGGCCCAAATGCTTCAAATCTAAAATTTATATATGCGTCATCATAAAAAGCACTAAATAATGTTTTAGGTGAAGTTTCTTTTTCCCAAGGGTAAAAAAAATCATCTAATACAGTTAAATCATCTCTGCTTTCTCCTTCTTTTAATTTATAAATTACAAATTGTTTCATTCTTTTTAATTTTATAACAAAAAAAATAATTTAAAATAATGACTCATACTTTAACTTAAAAAACTCGTTAACGGACTACTTGCTATGGCCATTTCGCTTCTCGGAGCTAACTTTGCTTCATAAGCCATTCTACCAGCTTCCACAGCCATTTTAAATGCTTTTGCCATAACAACAGGGTTTTGAGAAACTGCAATCGCTGTATTTACCAAAACAGCATCTGCGCCTAATTCCATCGCATACGCTGCGTGAGACGGTGCGCCAATACCTGCATCTACAATTACTGGTACGTTAGATTGCTCTATAATAATTTCTAAAAAATCGACCGTTTTTAAACCTTTGTTACTTCCAATTGGCGCACCTAAAGGCATTACACATTGCACCCCAACATCTTCTAAACGCTTACATAAAACAGGATCTGCATGAATATATGGCATTACCACAAAACCTAATTTCACCAATTCTTCTGCTGCTTTTAAGGTTTCTATAGGATCTGGTAATAAATATCTTGGATCTGGATGAATTTCTAATTTCACCCAATTCGTTTGTAAAGCTTCTCTAGATAATTCGGCAGCAAAAACAGCCTCTTTAGCAGTTCTAACCCCAGAGGTGTTTGGTAATAAATTAATACGTTTATGATTTAGATGCGATAAAATATCATCTTCTTCATTAGCCATATCTACCCTTTTTAAAGCCACTGTTATCAACTCACTTTCAGAAGCTAATAATGCTTCTTTCATTAATTGAGATGAACTAAATTTACCTGTTCCTGTAAATAAACGAGATGTAAATTCTTTGTCTGCTATTTTTAATACGTTGTTCATTTTTTTCTTTTTTGATCACTTGTCAGGTCGAGCGCAGTCAAGACCTTTTAATAATTCAGTTAAAATAAGAACCTCTCGAAAACTGCGTTTTCTACTTTCAATTAAAATATATTTTAATCTCAGTAATGCTCGAGGAAACATTGATTTATCAATTTAAAATTTTTTGAAATTCAGCAATACTGCTAACTTTTTTTGTTATTTCTCCAGAAACTGCAATTCCATAAATTCCTGTATTTATTATTGCAGGAACATTTTTTAAAGTGATTCCGCCTATTGCAATAATTGGAGTTTCAGTTTGTAATTCTTCGAGTATTTTTTTGTAACCTAAAACACCCAAAACCGGACTTAAATTCTGTTTTGTTTTGGTAAATTGATAAGGGCCTAAACCAATATAATTTACTTTTTTATCTAATAAACTGGAACAATCTTCAGTAGTGTTTGCAGTCCCTCCAATTATAAAAGACGCCCCTAAATAGGCACGAACTACTAACGGACATTCATCACTTTTACCTAAATGCACTCCGTCTGCTTTTATTACTTTTGCAATTTTGTAATGATCGTTTATAATAAGTCTAGCTTTAAAACTATTTGTTATTTCTCTTGCTTTTTTTGCCGTTTCTAGAATTGTTTCAGCATCACAATTTTTTAATCGCAACTGCACCCAATCTGCTCCAGCAACACACACTTTTTGTATGTTTTCTAAATGAACTTCAGGCGTTTCACCTTGTGATATATATTGTAATTTACTAATCATTCGTTTTGATAATTATGTGTTCCTAATAAAGATTCGTTAGAACTTAAAAACTGTTCCGTGTAGAATTTTGTATTTCTACAAGCATCTTCCAAAGGAAGCTCTTTTAATAAATTTGCCGCTAAAGCGGATGATAAAACACAACCACTTCCATGTTTTTCAAAAATCGGGTTTGTAGTTATTGGCGGAATATTTAGTTTTACTATTTTACTGCAATACACTTCGTCCCAACCTTTTTTATCGGTTCTATGTCCGCCTTTTAGATAAACATTTGTTCTTTCTGCGATAAATTCTATGGTTTGTTCTATGCTTTTATCAGGAAACAACGCTTTTATTTCATCATAATTTGGCGTTATAAAATTGCAATTTTGTAATACTTTTTCAAAGGTTTCTAAATCTTTTAGGGTATGAAATGTAAAACCTGTACTTGCTTTTAAAATAGGATCTAAGACAATTTTAATATTCGGATTCATTTTTTTTAAAGTCAGAATTACTTCTAACAGCGTTTTCCAAGATTGAATAATTCCAATTTTTACAACAGGAATTGAAAAACGTCTAAAAAGTTGTTTTACTTGACTTAATATTACTTTTTTCTTGATCCAAATACAATCTGTAAATTCAATATCATTCTGAACCGTAACTGCCGTACAAACCGATAATCCATATAGATTATGCGCTTCAAATGTTTTAATATCCGACGTAATGCCTGCGCCACTTGACGGATCTAAACCTGCAATGGTTAATATGTAGTTTTTTTGACTCAATTTTTTATTTCTTTTTTTTAATTTTTTCCTTTTTTTTTTAACAGTTTTGTATTTTGAAAACGTGTTCTCGATACATTTTTATTTCGTTACCACTTCATAAAAACACTCGAACTGACTAGAGTTCTCTTTATTGTGTTTAAAATATGAGTTAAATAATCTCCTCTTTTATACCTTTAATTATGGCGTTCCCTTTTAGGTCAGGCTTTCGCTACTCGCTTTTTTGTGAAAGAAAAATTCACAAAAAGAGCTTAGACAAACCGCTCAATCCTTAACGCAAAACAACTTAGTACCTTAAAACGTTTTCTCGATACCTTTTTTATTCCGTTACCACTTTATAAAAACACTCGAACTGACAGGAGTTCTCATTTTTGTGGTTAATTAGTATGCGTAACAGACTTATTTGTTCTCAATAAATTTTAATCATAAAACAAAGATTCTACTTATTTCAACTGTCATTGCGAGGACGAAGGACGTGGCAATCTATACTTAATGCACTTTCCTAATTCTTCCATCTAAATGACTTTTAATTTATATAGTTCTCGACTGCGCTCGAACTGACAAGCCAAAGACATTAATTTATTAAACATACTTGATAAGCATGTTTTATACTTTTAAAACTCTCAACCGGTTTTTCAGCATTCCAAATGCCGCCTAAAACTCCAATTCCTTTAAAACCTAATTGCAACGTTTCTTGGATAGTTTCTGCATTGATTCCGCCCATACCAACAACTTTTTTATTAATATGGTTTACATCAAAACCTCTGCCTTCATATCCTTCTTTAGAAATGGAAGAAAAAACAGGACTTAATAAATGGTAATCGAATTCGAAATAACAATCTTTTAAAACTTTTGGTTCATGAAAAGAAGAGCTAATTGTTTTACCATACATGTTTAAGTTTTTAAAATATTCACTCGGATTATCGATACAATCTATTCTTTTTTGTTCTTGAAAATGAATTCCTTTTAAGTTGAACTCGTTAATCAATTCATGATGATAATGCACTACAATTCTGTTGTGAAATTCGGTATCTATCTGATTCAAATATGCAACGTGTTCTTCGTAATTTTTAGCTGGTTTTCTAAAATGATAATACATTAAACCTTCTTCAAATAATTGGTTTAGTATTTCTATTTCGTTTGGAATATCTTTTTCTGGTGCAATAAGAATTATCATAGTGATTTTAGTTTTTGATATTAAAAGATAAGATTACTTCGTTGTACCTCCTCGTAATGACGATAACTTTCACCTTCTTGTAATTACGGTTGCTAGGTTTTGAGTTAGGGATTGCAGTGGCATCCTTTTGCTTTTTTGCAAAAGATATAACGGAAAGCCCGCCCACGCTTTTTTTTAGCGTGGGAACTTCCTAATTATTTTACAAATACACTTCGGATCCTTTTTCTTTAAACTCCTTAGATTTTTCTTTGAAACCTTTTGCAATTACCTCGTTGTCTACAATGTCGTTTTCGGCTGCAAAGTCTCTCACTTCTTGAGAAATTTTCATAGAACAAAATTTCGGTCCGCACATAGAACAGAAATGTGCCACTTTTGCTCCATCGGCAGGTAAAGTCTCATCGTGATACTCTAAAGCACGCTCAGGATCGAGTCCTAAATTGAATTGATCATTCCAACGGAATTCAAAACGCGCCATACTTAAGGCGTTATCTCGGTGCTGAGAACCTGGATGCCCTTTTGCTAAATCGGCAGCATGGGCAGCCAATTTGTAAGTAACCACACCAACACGAACGTCTTCTTTATTAGGCAAACCTAAGTGCTCTTTTGGCGTTACATAACACAACATAGCGCAACCAAACCAACCAATCATAGCAGCTCCGATACCGGATGTAATATGATCGTATCCTGGTGCAATGTCTGTAGTTAAAGGTCCTAATGTATAAAAAGGCGCTTCGTCGCAAACGTCAATTTGCTTCTCCATATTTTCTTTAATCATGTGCATTGGCACGTGCCCTGGTCCTTCTATAAAACACTGAACTTCGTGCTTACGAGCAATCTGAGTTAACTCGCCCAAAGTTTCTAATTCGGCAAACTGCGCTTCGTCATTTGCATCTGCAATAGAACCCGGACGTAAACCGTCTCCTAAAGAAAAAGCAACATCGTATTGTTTTAAAATCTCACAAATATCTTCGAAATGTGTGTATAAAAAGCTCTCTTTATGATGCGCTAAACACCATTTTGCCATGATAGATCCTCCACGAGAAACGATTCCGGTAACACGTTTTGCGGTCATTGGCACGTAACGTAACAAAACACCTGCGTGAATGGTAAAATAATCGACACCTTGCTCTGCTTGTTCTATTAAAGTATCTTTAAAAATCTCCCACGTTAAGTCTTCTGCAACTCCATTTACTTTTTCTAAGGCTTGGTAAATTGGCACGGTACCAATTGGCACAGGAGAATTACGAACAATCCACTCACGTGTTTCGTGAATATTTTCTCCGGTAGATAAATCCATAATATTATCTGCTCCCCAACGACACGCCCAAACTGCTTTTTCTACTTCTTCTTCTATAGAGGATGTTACGGCAGAATTACCAATGTTTGCGTTTATTTTTACTAAGAAGTTTCTACCTAAAATCATAGGTTCTGCTTCTGGATGATTGATATTTGATGGAATTACAGCACGACCTCTTGCAACTTCGCTTCGTACAAATTCTGGTGTAATTTTATCTGGTATAGAAGCACCAAAATGTTCGCCTTTGTGTTGCTTTCTAATCTCCGTCATTTCATCGATTCGTTGGTTTTCACGAATAGCGATGTATTCCATTTCTGGCGTAATCATACCTTGTTTTGCATAGTGCAATTGGGTAACGTTTTGTCCTTTTTTTGCTCTTAAAGGTTTCTTTAATAAGGCAAAACGCATGTGATCTAAACTCTTATCGTTTAAACGCTCGTTGCAATAATCCGAAGAAAAGCCATCTAATTGTTCTACGTTTTTTCTATCTAAAATCCATTGTTCACGAATTCTTTCTATCCCAGCGTGAATATTAATTTCTTTGTTTGGGTCTGTATAAGGTCCAGAGGTATCATACACCGTTACAGGTTCGTTTGGTGTTTTCTTTTTCGTCATAGAATCCGTCGTATCACTCAATGCAATTTCTCGCATGGCAACTTTTATCTGTGGATGGATTTTACCTGCTACATATACTTTTGTAGAATTAGGAAACGGGTGTCTTGTAATTCCGTCTTGTTTTGGTGCGGTGTCTTTGCTCTTCATAAATTTTAGTTAGATCAATTAAATAGTTCGTTTTTTAATAGTCTAATTACTAACCTCCTTGAGTGGATTTAATAATTAAAACTTCATCACTATTTTGAAGTAACCGTAAAGACCAATCGCTTTTTTTAACGACACTGCCGTTTATAGCAATCGCAATTCCGTTCGTTTTTATTTCTAAAAAACGAATTAATTGTTCAACCACTAAAATTTCTGAAAATTGATGTTTCTCTTGGTTTACTTTTATAGTAATCATATTTTTTAAATATTTACTGTAAACCGTAGAGAGGTAGTTTTTGTATAACTAAATCTAAGCAACTTTTTCCTACGTTGGTATTAACCAAATCAGGTTCTAAGGATTTTTCTCAAACTAATTTAATAGCTACTCCTAAAGTTTACTCTACAAATGTATTGTATTATTTTTTGATAAATAAAGTTTTAAGGACTTAAATTTTAAAATAATTTTAAGACCTATTTTTTGTCACCAGGTAAATCATCTTTAAAAGCCGATGGTAAAATATCTGGAATTAATTTTATTAAAAGTGGTAATAACAATGCGCCTCCCGGAAGCAAGAATACAGCTAAAGCAGGTATAGACTTACAAATATCTAACAATTGTATTCTAATCTTTCCCTTTTCTTCTTCTGTTAAATTAGAATGTGTTGCTTTCTTTATAAGATAAACAGCTTCTTTACTTTGTCTTAATTCTTGTGCAAGACGTAACTTATTTCTATAAAGCAGCGCTTTTATTTCTTCTAAACTTGTCATTATAATTTTCTTCTCTTTCTTTCTGTTTTTAAGAGATTTAACTCTCTACTTGTTTGTCCTGAAACCGATGTATTCTCTTCTGCTCTTCTTATTAAATAAGGCATTACGTCTCTAACAGGTCCAAATGGTAAGTACTTTGCAACATTGTAACCTTGGTTGGCTAAGTTATAACTAATATGATCGCTCATACCAAATAATTGCCCAAACCATAAGCGATTATCATTTTCTTTTATGTTGTGTTTTTTTGCTAAATCCATTAACAAATAAGAACTATCTTCATTATGAGTACCTGCAAATAAAGCCATTTTAGGTTGTTCCATCATGTAATTTATAGCAGCATCATAATTAATATCTGTAGCTTGTTTGTCTTTGCAAATTGGTGATGGATAGCCTTTTTCTTCGGCTCTTTCTCTTTCTTTTTCCATATATGCACCTCTCACTACTTTCATACCAATATAAAATCCTTTGTCTTTTGCTTTGGTATGTAGAGTTTTTAGATAGTCCATTCTATCGTGTTTATACATTTGTAATGTATTAAAAACAATGGCTTTTTCTTTATTATACGTCTCCATTAATTCCTCAATCAATTCGTCTGCAGCTTTTTGCATCCAACTTTCTTCTGCATCAATTAATAACGGAACATCTTTTTGAATAGCTACTTTACAAACTTTATGAAAACGGCCTACTACTCTGCCCCATTCCGCTTGCTCTTCTGTGGTTAACTCTTTTTCTTCGGATAATTTTTGAAATAATCCAAAGCGTCCAAAACCTGATGGTTTAAAAACAGCATAAGGTATCGATTGTTTTTCTTCACAAAAATTAAGAATTTTTAATATTTTTTCTAAAGCGCCATCAAAACTTACCTCTTTATCTTGCCCTTCTACAGAATAATCTAAAACACTATGTACATTTCCGTTATTATACATATTATCTATAATTGGCATACAATCATCTTCTGTTACACCTCCACAAAAATGATCGAAAACAGTAGAACGAATTAATCCTTCTACGGGCAAATGTACTTTTAAAGCAAAATTAGTTACAGCAGAGCCAATTCTTACCATTGGTTCATTTTGTATCATTCTAAACAAAAAATAAGCGCGTTCTAATTGAGAATCTGTTTTTAAAGAAAATGCAACTTTGGTATTGTCAAAAAGTTTCATACTATATCGTTTTAGTAGAAACAAATATAGTTATAGAATGGTAATAATTGAATAATTTATTTTTAATTTGCATACTTAATAATTTATCTATGAAATCTATTAAATCAATAACATACCCAGTTCATTTTCAAGACAAAGCCTACAAAGAGCTTTCTAATTTAATTGCAACTAATAACTATTCTACGCTCTTTATTTTGGTTGATGAGAATACAATGGAACATTGTTATCCTAAATTTATACCCAATCTAGAAACAGACAAACGTATTGAAGTTATAGAAATTGAGTCTGGAGAAATTAATAAAAATCTAGAAACTTGTATTGGCGTTTGGAATGCTATTACCGAATTAGGTGGTGACAGAAAAAGTTTAGTAATTACTTTAGGTGGTGGCGTTATTACTGATTTAGGTGGTTTTGTAGCTTCTTGTTTTAAGCGTGGAATTGACTTTGTAAATATTCCGACGACTCTATTATCTATGGTTGATGCTTCTGTTGGAGGAAAAACTGGAGTTGATTTAGGTGTACTAAAAAACCAAATTGGATTGTTTGCAAACCCCGAAATGGTACTTGTAGATACCGATTATTTAACGACTGTTACAGAGAGAGAAATTAAATCTGGTACTGCAGAAATACTTAAATATGGTATTACCTACGATCTTAAACTATTTAATGAAATAAAGAACAACAAAGGACTGAATATTAATGATTTAATATATAGATCTATAGAGATAAAAAACGAAGTTGTTTTACAAGATCCTAAAGAACAAAGCTTACGTAAAATTTTAAATTTCGGTCACACATTAGGGCATGCAATTGAATCTTTTTACCTAGAATCTGAAGACAAAGAGAACCTTACCCATGGAGAAGCAATTGCTATTGGAATGGTTTGTGAGTGTTTTATGTCTGCTAAATTATTAGGTTTCCCAACCGAAAAAGTAAACGAAGTAAAAGAAGTTGTTTTATCAATCTATACTAAAACAAATCTTTTAAAAGAAGACTTTTCGGACATTATGGAATTACTAAAACATGATAAGAAAAACGTAAACGGACAAGTAAATTTTGTCTTACTAAACGATTATCAAGATTATAAAATTGACTGTAAAGTTCCTGAAGAATTGATTATTGAAAGTATGGAGTTTTATAATAGCTAAGATTATTAGGTAGCTTTGCTTTTAGAAACAAGACATTAAAAAGACCTTTCAACTTAAAAATTGAAAGGTCTTTTTTATGATGAAATAGAAAAAACTAAATGATAAGTACTTCTTTAAATATGCTATCAAAAAAAAAAAAACCCCTTCAGGTTTTAAAAACCTGAAGGGGCTGAATATATATAATCTATGTTTTAAAACTCTTTCTTACCAAATTCACTATCAATAAATTTCGATTTATTTTTGGCTGCATTAAAGGTATAAGATAGGTTTAAAGAAACCATATCTACTTCATACTTATAGTTTGTACTTGTAAAAAAGTTACTTCCAGATGTCCTTATACGCTGTTCATTAGTGCTTAACAAACCCATATCTATATTTTGCCATTGTAAAGTAGCCGTTAATCGATCGTCCATAAACTTTTTTCTAAAGGTTAAGTTCGGAGAGTAAAAACGAGAATCTTCTCCCATTGCTGTATTTCTATCAGACAAATAATTAAAGGTAAACTGTACAGACGCATTTTCCCAGAAATTATAGGTAGAGTTTAGGTTTAAAGAATAAATAGTTGATTTAGAATCTATATTATAACTTCTTTCAATACCATCTCTGTGTTTAAAATTTAAAATACCATCAATTGCATAATTATACACATTTGCACCAAACGAGTTGGTCCAATTTTCTGTTGGTTTAATAGTTGCCCCAATCTCTAAACCAATTGCATTACTTTTACCTACGTTAGAAAACACTCTATTAATTACACTATCTATTATTGCTCCGCTTTGCTCGTAAGCCAACGTATTTACACGATTAATAACATTATCTACATGTCTATAATAAGCCGTTGCATACACAGAATTTCCTTTTTTTAATTTTTTAGTAATTCCTAATTCTACTAAATCTATAAATTCTGGTAATAACGTGTTATCTCCTTGTTCAAAAACCTCTGAATGCTCACGCTCTGCAAAACTATTCATTTTAAAAGTAGTTGTTCTTTCTACTCTTTTACTATACGCTGTTTTTATATTTGTTTTATCATTAATCTTATATTGTAAAGATGCTGATGGAAATAACTTTACAAAATCGTAATTATATACATTTTCGGTTGTTTCACTTCTTAAAGCCTCTTTATACACTCTATCCATAGATTCTAAACGAACTCCGGCTGCATAATCCCACTTACTTTTAGAACCTGTTAATTGCGCATAACCAGAATGAATGGTTCTTTTTAGGCTTACATCACTAGAAAACTCTGGCACAAGGTTTCCATCTCTTTCATACACAAACTTACCTGTGTGGTCTAAATCTCTATATTGATATCCTGTTTCTAAAGTACCAAAAGAAAAAGGTTTCCATTGATAATCTAAGTTAAAACGAGTTCCGTATAAAGGATTATCGTTGGTATTATATTCTTGTTGATAAACAATTGCATTATCAGGGTTTCCTAAATTGTCATTTTCTGTTGGTCCTCCTAAAAAAGTATATTCATATAAGATAGAAGCAGATAATTTTGAAGTATTATCAAATTTATGTGCATAATCAAAACTACCTAAAGCAAAATCTCCTTTTCTAATTCTTAAGTTGTGGTTGTAATAGCTAAAAGTATATTGACGATTATCTGTACCTATTGGAGATACTGCATGATTATCAAAATATACAATATCTGCTAAACGTTCTTTAGTTCGTTTTCCTGCAAAAAGACCAACTGAATATGTGTCTTTTTCATTTGGTGTATAATCTACGTTAAAACGTCCGTTATAAGTAACCTCATCAAAACTACGTTCACCATCCGAAGGTAAAAAAGTTGTTTTATTTTCTGGAGTATTCACAATAAACATTTCTCCTTCTCTTCTACCCGTTTTATCATTTCTTTGGTAACTAGCACCTACAGAAATATTCCAATTATCTGTTCTTTTATTAACAGTTGCATCTATTCCATATCTTCCCGCAGGAACTTTAGTATCGTATTCTTCTATTGAAGGAAATCCGCCACGAACATTAATCTGTGCAAAAGTTCCGTTAACGGCACCTTTTTTAGTGATAATATTTAAGATACCTCCTTTTCCTTCCGGATCATATTTTGCAGAAGGCGCTGTAATTAACTCAACACTCTCTAAAGCATTAGCAGGTAATTGTGCTAAAATAGCACTTGCATCTCCTTGTGTTGGTTTTCCGTTTATTAAAACAGTAAACCCTTTACTACCTCTTACACTAATATCTCCTAAACCATCTACAGTTATAGACGGTAAGTTTTTAACCACATCTACTGCATTTCCACCAACGGTACTTTGGTATTTTTTTGTATCAAAAACTTGTCGGTCTATTTTATGTACAACCGTACCTCTTTCTGACTTTATAACAACTTCATTCAACTGATTTCCAGCACCTAAAACTAATTTTATAGTTCCTAAATCTTTTCTTTCCCCTTTTTTATTGATAACAATTGACTTAATCGTCTTTATTTGATATCCTATAAAAGAAGCTTCTAAATAATAGTTACCAGGTTTTACATCTGCTACAGAAAATAAACCATCAAAATTAGTAACAACACCAGTAACCAATGTTTTATTATTTGTTTTATACAAAGCTACAGTTGCATATTCTAGCGGATAACTTTCATCTGCTTCAATAATTTTACCAGTTAATTGAGCGGTTGCAAATTGACTTATAATAAGCGTGAGTAATAAAAATGCACATTTTTTAAATTTCATTGAAATAAGTTTTTATGTAAGTTATATGTTGGTTAAACTATATTAAGTGGTTAGACTAAATAAGTATAAAAGGTTTAATTGATTTGTTTTGTTACATCACAAAAAAAAACACCTCTTAAACAGCGTCCTTAATAATATCTAGCAAAAGTACTTTAGCTTCTTGTTATTAAAATGGTCTATTTGAAAATTTCACGGTCTATATAGCCTTCATATTAATTTTAACTCCTTATGGGTTTCCCCTGTATATCGTTTAAAATATTTAGTAAAGTGAGAAGAATCTTTAAAGTCTAAACTATAAGCAATATCACTTATTGCGCCATTAGTATATAACAATCTTCTTTTAACTTCTTTAATTATATGTTCTGAAATAATATCTGAAGCAGATTTATCATACTCTTTTCTACAGTTTGCATTTAAGTTTTGAGGAGTAGTCTTTAAATTTTCTGCATAAAAGTTTACATTATTTTTTAATGTGTGAGATGAAAAAGATGTAAATATTAATATACTTTATAGTAAGAAGTAAAAAAAAAATCCTTCTTAAAAGAAGGATTTTTTTTATAAAGTATCTGTGTAAAGTATTAAACTTTCTTAACTTTTACTGCATTCATACCACGCATTCCTCTTTCTAATTCGAAAGAAACTTTATCGTTTTCTGCAATTTCATCTATTAAACCACTTACGTGTGTAAAATATTTTTCGTTATTTTCTAAGTCTATAATAAAACCAAAACCTTTAGAAGAATCAAAGAAAGAAACCTTTCCTTTTCTAACAGGATCTTCTTCTGGTAAATCTTCTTTTTTGGTTACAGAAATCTGAATATCTTCCAATTCATATTCTACTTTTAATTCTGGATCTGGTGGAGTATCTGTTAAATTTCCATTATGATCCACATAAGCAAATTGGATACCTGTTGACCCATTTTCATCTTTGTCCGCTTTTCTAGCGTCCATTTTCTTTTGCTTATCTAAACGTTTTTTTAAACGTTTTTTTTCTTTTTCACTTTTACTAAAGGTTTGCTGCGATTTTGCCATTAAAAATATAAGAGTTTTTTAAATTAATATTTCTGAAAAGATAAAATACCTAACTGGAAATTCGAAATCAAACTAACGCTAACTAGTGTATTTAGAGGAGTGTATTTTTTCTTATGTCTGCAAAGATACGATAAATTTAAAAGTTTTCAAAATAGTTATAGGTTTATGACCATTTATTTTATTAATCCTTAAAATATTATAAAAAAATGCATTTTTAAAAAACCAACTCTAAAACTATTACGTATATATTTTTGATAACTAAAAAAATATTAAATTATGAAGACAATTAAAATTTTCACATTAGTATGTGCAACAGCCCTAGGTTTAACATCTTGCTCTGATAACGAGAATAATATTACAGCTCAAGTACAAACTAAATTATTATTTACCTCTAACAATTCTGACGGAAATGTAAATATTTACAACGTAAACAATACAAAAGCTGTTACTAAATCTACATTAACCACAACCACTAGCGCTGCAGATGGCATCTATTATAATAGTGAAGAAGATTTAGTTATACAAGCATCTAGAACTACTTTTGGCATAGAAGGTTATGCAGGTGCATCATTAGTTCCATCTGATGTTTCTGCAAATGTAAGTGCAAGTGTAACTGCAAGTGTTGTTGGAAGTCTAGATATGAAAAGTCCTAGAGAATTGGCCGTAAACGGTAATTTTTATGTAGTAGCAGACAATGCCGATGCAGATGGAAATACAGAAACTAAGGACGGAAAATTATTTATCTACACTAAAAGTGGAAATCAATTTAATTTAAGAAATACAATTACAACAAATTTTAAACTTTGGGGAATAACCTTTATTGGTAACGATTTGTATGCTATTGTAGATACAACAAATGAGTTAGCTGTTTTTTCTAATTTTTTAAATAACAAATCTACCACCTCATTAAGCGCTACAAAACAAATAGCAGTAGAAGGTATTGTAAGAACACACGGCTTAACGTATGATATGGATACAGATACTATGATTTTAACAGATATTGGTGAAGCTTCTAACGGGCAAGATGATGGTGGTTTTCAAGTAATAGAAAACTTTACAAGTAAATTTAGCGCTACTACTAATGGAAATATTTTAGCTTTAACTGAACAAACAAGAGTTGCAGGTTCTAATACCTTAATGGGCAACCCAGTAGATGTAGCTTATGATGGTGACACTAAAACTGTTTTTATTGCGGAAGCAGGAAATGGTGGTGGAAGAATTCTAGCTTTTAATAATTTTACTAATGGAGGAAACTTAACTCCTATATATAATGCAAGTTTAACTGCAGCTTCTGCAGTATACTTATATAAGAATTAAAAAATATTTCAACTTTTTTAGTTGAATATTTAATGTTGATGTTAGCCTTCCGTTTTTACGGAAGGTTTTTTTATGCAGTCTTTTTAAGTAACCTTTTGTTAAAAATTAAATAAAAAATAGTAAACCATACTTTTATAATAGTAATACTATTATATTTGCACTTTAAATAATAAATTATGAAAAACTTATTATCTGTTTTAAAAATTTCTGTATCAGATAAAATTTTTATAAAAGATCCCGAAACTTCTGTTTTAGGGAAAAAAATTATAGAACATAGTATTTTACTGATTCATGAAATTGGTTTTGAAGCTTATACTTTTAAAAAACTAGGAACTAAAATTGGTTCTAATGAGAGTTCTATTTACAGGTATTTTGAAAGTAAGCATAAGTTGCTTTTATACTTATCATCTTGGTACTGGGCATGGTTAGAATATCAATTAGTTTTAGAAACCTTTAGCATTACTAATCCTTTAGAAAAGCTAGAAAAAGCCATTTTTATTGTAACTAGAGTTGTAGAAGAAGATGGAAATTTACCGCACATCAATGAAAAAATATTATATAAAATTATTGTTAGCGAAAACTCTAAACACTTACTTCCTAAAGAAGTAGATGCAAAAAACAAAGAAGGATATTATGAAACTTATAAAAGAATAATTACTAGAATTAGTGATATTATTTTAGCTGTAAACACAAACTACCCATACTCTTTAAGCTTAGCGAGTACACTAATAGAAGGCAGTTTACATCAACATTACTTAAAAGAACATTTCCCTTCTATTACAAACTGTAATAAAGATAAAAATTCAACACAGTTTTTTACTGAACTCGTAAAAAATACAATTAAATAATTATGGAACAAAAACAATTAACTCCTTGGAAAAGGTTTATTGGTTTATTAAAACTAGAAAGAAAAGACATCTTCCAAATATTTTACTATGCTATTTTTGGCGGAATTGTAGCTTTATCTCTACCCTTAGGTATTCAGGCAATTATCAATTTAATACAAGGTGCACAAATATCTAGTTCTTGGATTGTGTTAGTAATTATGGTTACCATTGGTGTTCTTTTTTCTGGAGCATTACAATTAATGCAATTAAGAATTATAGAAACCATTCAACAAAGAATATTTACACGAGCTTCCTTTGAACTCAGTTTTCGTTTTCCAAAAATAAAAATGAATGAACTGCGTAATGATTATCCACCAGAATTAGCCAATCGTTTTTTTGATACATTAACCATACAGAAAGGACTATCTAAAATATTAATTGATATACCAACAGCACTTCTACAAATTATTTTCGCCTTAATTTTGTTATCTTTTTACCATTCTTTTTTTATTGTATTTGGTATTCTATTGTTACTTTTAATATATATCGTATTTAAATTTACAGCTCAAAAAGGACTAGAAACTAGTTTAATAGAATCTAAGAAAAAGTACAAAGTAGCCCATTGGATACAAGAAGTTGCAAGAACTCTAGTGAGCTTTAAATTATCTGGAAACACTAGTTTAGCACTTCAGAAAAACGATGATTTAGTGAGTCAATATTTAGAAGCAAGAGAAAATCATTTTAAAATATTGATGATACAATTTATTCAAATGATAAGTTTTAAGGTAATAGTAACTGCTAGTTTATTGCTAATTGGTGGTGCTTTAGTTTTAAATCAAGAAATGAATATTGGGCAATTTGTTGCTGCAGAAATCATTATCCTTTTGGTTATTCAGTCTGTAGAAAAACTAATTATAGGTTTAGAATCTTTTTACGATGTGCTAACATCCATAGAAAAAATAGGACAAGTTGTAGATAAAGAGCTTGAACCTCAAGAAGGAGAAAGACCTTTATTTAAAGAAGGTTTAACAATAGAGTTAGAGGATGTTTCTTTTGGTGTAGAAAATAGAGAGAAACATATTATTAAAAATATTTCATTTACCTTAAAACCTAAAAGTAGAATTTTAGTAATGGGAGAAAGTGGCGCAGGTAAGTCTACTTTATTACGTTTAATTTCTGGAGTTATAGAACCCGTTGCAGGTAATATTTATATCAATAATCTATCACTAAGTAGCCTACATTTAAATCATTATCGTTCTCAATTAGGTTTATCGTTATCAGACGAAACACCATTTGAAGGTAGTATTAAAAACAATTTAGTTTTTGGTGATAAAAACATTAAAGATGATATTATATATGATGCTTTAGAAATTGTTGGTTTAACACAATTCTTAAAAGAGCAACCCAAGGGATTAGAAACTGTTTTATATCCCGAAGGGAAACAAATGTCTTACACAATTGCAAAGAAATTAATTTTAGCGAGAGCTATTATAAAGCAACCTAAAATAATGATTTTAGAAGACCCTTTAGATCAATTTAATTTAGAAGAAACAGTCCGTATCATTAATTATTTAACAGATATTAAAAGACCTTGGACTTTAATTGTAGTGAGCAGTAAAAAGAGCTGGAGAACTCAATGTAACGAAACAATTACGTTAGAAAAAGGTGAAATTAAATCAATAAATTAAGTAGCAATGTTAAATATATCTAACAACCAATTACATAAAAACTTTGATTTAGCTGCGTTTAAATCTGGTAAGAATATTTTTACTAAAGAATATTATAAGGCTTTTAATAAATTTCTTTTAGCCTTTGCTATTATAGGTTTTATAGCGCTCTTTTTACCTTGGACACAGAATATAACGGGCCAAGGTTTAGTAACCACTTTAACACCAAACCAAAGACCACAAACAATTCAATCTCAAATTCCTGGAAGAATTGAAGAATGGTTTGTAACAGAAGGAGATTTTGTAAAAAAAGGAGATACCATTTTAAGAATATCTGAAGTTAAAAGTGATTATTTCGACAATCGCTTAATAGAAAGAACTAGCGATCAAATTAATGCTAAATCCTCTTCAGTTATATCATACCAAGGTAAAGTAGCCGCTTTAAAAAGACAAGTTAATGCGCTTAAACAAGAACAAGTGTTAAAAATTGAGCAAACAAAAAACAAACTTTTACAATCTAAATTAAAAGTAAAAAGTGATAGTATAGATTTTGAAGCTGCCAAAACAAATAGCACCATTGCAGAAACACAATACGATAGAACAAAAACTTTGCAAGAAGAAGGTTTAAAAGCCGTCATAGATGTAGAGGAAAAACGAATAAAACTACAAGCTACACAAGCCAAATTAATTTCACAAGAAAATAAATTATTAGCAAGTAGAAATAATGTTTTAAATGCAAAACTAGAGTTATCTAGAATTAATGCAACGTATACCGATAAAATTTCTAAATCACAAAGTGATATGTACACAGCACAATCAAGTGGTTTTGATGCTGAAGCACAAGTGTCTAAATTAGAAAATAGTAGAAGTAATTATAGTGTTAGAAATAGCTTATTATTTATTACGGCACCACAAAATGGTTACATAAACAAAGCGCTAAAAGGCGGAATTGGAGGTACTTTTAAAGAAGGTGAAGACCTTGTTGGTATTATGCCAGAAAAATACGATTTAGCAGTAGAAACCTTTGTAAGACCAATTGATTTGCCCTTATTACATATAGGTGAAAAAATGCGTATTCAGTTTGATGGTTGGCCAGCAATTGTATTTAGTGGATGGCCAAATGCTTCTTACGGTACGTATGGTGCAACGGTTATTGCTATCGAAAATTTTATTAGTACTAATGGTAAATATAGAGTTTTATTAGCGCCAGATAAAACTGCTGATAATGATTGGCCGGAAGCAATTAGAGTGGGATCTGGCGCTAGAACAATTGCGTTGTTAGAAGATGTACCTATTTATTTTGAAATATGGAGACAACTAAATAGCTTCCCTCCTAACTACTATCAACCAAAAGGAGCAAAAAGTGATACAAAGAAAAAATAATATCAATTTGTTTATTTGACACATTATTATGAAAACATATATTTTAATATTTCTTCTATTTTTTACTTCTGGGTATTTTGCACAAGAAAAAGTAGCTTCTGTTATGACATTGTCGGAGTATTTAGGCTATGTAAAAAACTATCATCCTATTGTAAAACAAGCGCATCTTATTATCAATGAAAGTGAAGCTAAATTACTAAAAGCAAGAGGTGCTTTTGACCCAAAAATTGAAGTGGATTTTAATAAAAAACAGTTTAAAGAAAAAGAGTATTATAATAAATTAAATGCCGCTTTTAAAATACCAACGTATTACGGAATTGAGTTTAAAGCAAATTTTGAAAACAATGATGGCTATTACTTAAATCCAGAAAACACGGTTCCAGAAGATGGGTTATATAGTGCCGGAGTTTCTGTTTCTTTATTAAAAGGTCTTTTAATAAATACAAGAATGGCTTCTTTAAAACAAGCTAAATTTTTTTTAAACCAAGCAAAAGAAGACCAACAGATTTTGGTAAATGAAATTTTATACAACGCTTCTCTTTCTTATTTTAATTGGCTTAAAACATATCATCAAAATAGTGTCTATAAAGAGTTTTTAACAAATGCAGAAATCCGTTTTAAAGCTACAAAAATAGCTTTTTTAGAAGGAGAAAAACCAGCGATAGATACTACCGAAGCATCTATTACATTAAAAACCAGAAAACTAAATTTAGAAAAATCTAGAATAAAATTAGTAAAATCTTCTTTAGAATTGTCTAATTTTTTATGGTTAAATGATAATACACCTGTAGAACTAAAAGAAACTATTATTCCTGATATTCATACAGTAGATAATGTAGATGTTACTTTTAATATTGCGTTATTTAATAATGCTAATTTTGATATTACTAACCATCCTAAAATTAAATCTTTAGAATACAAAATAAAAAGTTTACGTATTGATAAAAACTTAAAATTAAACAACTTACTCCCTAAACTAGATGTTCAGTATAATTTTTTAACAGAAAAAAGAAATCAAATAAACTCTTTAAATACTCAAAATTATAAAGCAGGAATTAATTTTAAAGTCCCTTTATTTCTAAGAAAAGAAAGAGGAGATTTTAAACTATCGAAAATTAAGCTTCAAGACAAAAAATTTGAAAATGAAGTAGCTAAAGTTGCCATCAAAAATAAAGTAAATGCTATTCAGCAAGAATTAGATTCTTATGTTTTACAAAATAGTTTAACAACTGATATTGTTAAGGATTATGGAACCTTGTTAAAAGCAGAAGATCGTAAGTTTTTCTTAGGAGAGAGCTCTCTTTTCTTGGTCAATTATCGTGAAGTTAAATTAATTGAAGCCAAGCTAAAAGCTATTGATTTAGAAAATACTTTCTTTAAAACTAAAGCTAGTTTATTTAAAGCTACTGGTATTTCTATTGTAGAATAACTTACTGAATTACATAGTGATACATGCTTTTTTTGTACATTTAGTAAATTGATGAACAATAAAAATAGATGTATGAAAAATAACCTAAACAAACCAAGTAAAGCTTTTTGGATAATTGCAATTGTTGGATTACTTTGGAACACTATGGGTGTAGATGGTTATCTAAACCAGGCTTATCAAACGGAACGTTTTAAATTAATGTACACAGAAGAACAACTAGAATTTATTTACAACACACCGTCTTGGGTAATGGCTGCTTTTGCAATTGCAGTATTCTCATCTGTTTTGGGTTGTATTTTATTATTCTTCAAAAAAAAATTAGCCAAAGTATTTTTTTTAATCGGATTAATTGCGGTATTAATACAAACAACTTATAATGGCTTTATAAACCCTGGTAAAGAACTGTATGGCGTTATGGAATACTCTATGCTAATCATAATTCCACTTTTCGCTGTTTTTCTATTTTGGTTTTCTAAAAAATGTGCAGACGATGGAATTCTAACTTAAAATCCTTTTATTTATTTCCTTTTTATTGAAAAAAAGCGGCAAGAAACTCTGCAACACAAGCTGGTTTTTCTTGTCCTTTAATTGCTATCGTACAAGAAAATGTAACTTTTATTCCGTTATGGGGCATTTCTTTAATTTCCTTAATTGACTATTTACAGGAACAGGATTAGGAAAACGGACTTTATTTAAGCCATAATTCAAGCCCATTTTAATACTTTTTATCGAAAAAGAAGCCTCTAATAATTTAGAAATCATGGCTACAGACATAAAACCATGTGCAATGGTAGCTTTAAAAGGACTCTCCTTCTCTGCTCTTTTTTCATCAATATGAATCCATTGTTTGTCTAAAGTAGCATTTGCAAAATCATCAATCATTTGCTGGGTAATAGTATACCAATCTCCAACAGGCAATTGTTGTCCCTTTATCTTTTTAAAATCTTCGAAATTTGTAAACTCTAATGGTTTCAACTCTTACTTTTTTGTAAATAGATCTTCTTTAATTTTAGGCAATTCTAACTGAAACTTAACAGAAACTACCCTGATAATAACTATAATACATGCTGATAATACAAAAACTACATTTTCAGGAACCTTAAATTGACTTAAAATTAAATAAGCGATTCCACCAACTAAACAAGCAGAAGCATAAATTTCTTTTTCAAAAATTAAAGGTATTTTATTGGTTAAGACATCACGTAAAACACCTCCAAAAACAGCAGTAAGCATACCCATTATTAAAGCAATAATAGGATGTAAATCAAAAAATAATCCTTTTTTTAAACCTAATAAAGTAAAAACACTAATCCCTATTGTATCAAACAAAAACATTGTTTTCCCTAAGTAAATTATTTTACTTTTAAAAAGAAATGTAAAAATAACGGCTGTAAAAATAGTATAGAGATAATTTAAATCACCAATCCAATTTATGGGATGCGCATTCATTAAAACATCACGCAACATTCCGCCACCAACTGCAGTTACAAAAGCAATAATTAGCACACCAAATAAATCTAACTTTTTATCAGATGCTACTAAAGCGCCACTAATTGCAAAAGCAAAAGTTCCTAAGATATCTAAAACATAAATGAGTTCCATTTACATCAATTTAATTATGAAAAATAGTATCAAAAAACCGAAGTTTTTCAACTAAAAAACTTCGATTTGGATTTTGTTATACGGTAACTTCAGAAAACTTAATATTTAACTCTTTCTGAATTTCATGAATTCTCACGATTTCTGAAGGTAAAATAAAAGCAATTGAAACTCCTGTTTTTCCTGCTCTTGCAGTTCTTCCACTTCTGTGGGTGTAGTATTCTAATTGTTCTGGTAATTGATGGTGAATTACAAATTCTAAACCACTTACATCAATACCACGTGCAGAAACATCTGTAGAAACCAAATATTGTAAATTCTCTTTCTTAAAAGCACGCATTACTTTGTCGCGTTCTTTTTGTTGCATATCTCCTTCTAAAGCTGCCGTAGAAAAACCTTCTTCAATTAAAAATGCAGCTAAATTCTGTGCACCTGCTTTTGTTCTACAAAAGATAATACCTCTTTGGTCTTGTCTCTTTTCTAAGAAAGTTACAATATCTGCCGCTTTTTCTTTTAAGGTAGTTTTAGCAAAATGATGACGGATATTTGCATTTACCAAAGAGCTTCTATTAATTTCTACTCTTGGCGCATTAGCATCCATATAGGTCTTTACAATTCTCTTAATTTCTTCTGGCATTGTTGCAGAAAACAACCAAGTTTTTCTATCAGATTCAGTTGTAAACTTTAAGATTCTATTTAAATCTTGTTTAAAACCCATGCTTAACATTTCATCAGCTTCATCTAAAACAACTGTTTTAACATGGCTAATATCTATGTTTCCTCTTTCTATTAAATCGATTAATCTACCAGGAGTAGCTACAACAATATGCGTAGTTCTCTTAAGATTATTCATTTGTCTGTCAATTTTTTCTCCACCAAAAACAGCTTCCACAAATATTTTATCTTCACTAAACTTCGTAAACTTAAATAATTGCTTTTTTATTTGTTGTACCAACTCTCTGGTTGGCGATAAAATTAACGCTTGTATATGGTCTGAACTCGCATCTATATGATGAAGTATAGGCAAACCAAAAGCAGCCGTTTTACCTGTACCTGTTTGTGCTAAACCAATAAAATCTGTAGGCGCATCCAATAAAATTGGAATTGCTTTCTCTTGAATTTCTGAAGGCGTAGAAATCCCTAATTCTTTAATTGCTTGTATATAATCTTTGGTAATTCCTAAGGAAGAAAAAGTTGACATTTTGTATCTTAATTTTGTGCAAAGATACTTTTATTTAGGAAGTTGTAATACTTTTAAAACATTTTCTCTAATTCTTGCAGGCTTAAAGGTTTTAGAATCTAACATTGCCCATATTGTTTTAGCTTTCACCAATATAGTATTCTCTTTATAAAACTCCATAAAACGGACAGAAGTAATCCCTTTGGTTTCTCCCACCCATGTTTTTACAGTAATTAAATCTCCTAAACTAGCTTGTTTTAAATAATCAATTTCATGCCTCATTACTACCCAAACATACTGTGGTAGTGGATGATTTTTGGTTAAATGAGCCCAATGTGTTGTTGCTATTTTATCCATCCATTTTACATAGACCAAATTATTTACATGATCTAAATTGTCTATATCTTCGGATGAAACTGTAATCGTTAATGTAAATACGTTTTCCACTTTAATCAATTTTAGCAAACATAAAAATTTTATGATATATATAACAATTATTGCTGCGTAGATTTATGCAGAACTTAGTCTTTATATCGATATTTGTAAAATATTATGACAGAATTAGCAAACGACTTAGGGACTCAAAAAATTAGTACACTATTAATCAAGCAAGCAGCTCCAGCTACCATAGGAATTCTTGTAATGTCTTTAAATATGATTGTCGACACTATTTTTGTGGGACAATGGATTGGTGTTTTAGCAATTGCTGCTATTACAGTAGTTTTGCCAATTGCTTTTCTAATTTCTTCTATAGGAATGGGAATAGGTATTGGAGGAAGCTCCATTATATCTAGAGCTTTAGGAGCAGGAAATTCTAAGAAAGCCTTTTTAACTTTTGGTAATCAGGTTTCATTAACTGTTATTTTAGCCATTCTTTTTGTAATTCTTGGATTTTTTTTTAGTGTACCTCTTCTAAATTTATTTGGCGCCAAAGGCGATATTTTACCCATAGCATCAGAATATTTTAGTGTTGTTATATATGGAGTTCCCTTTTTGGCTTTTGCAATGATGGGAAACCCAACCATTAGAGCAGAAGGAAAACCTAAATTTGCCATGTATGCAATGATGGTTCCTGCTGTACTAAATGTTATTTTAGATATTATTTTTATCAAATTCTTTAATTGGGGAATGTGGGGAGCAGGTTTAGCAACTACCATTTCTTTTATGAGTTCTGGGTCGTATATATTGTACTTCTTTTTATCTTCTAAAAGTGAATTAAAAATTATTCCTAAAAACTTTAAATTAGATTTTAATATTGTTAGAGAAATTGTAGAATTAGGAGGCGTTTCTATTGTAAGACAAGGTGCAATAAGTATCTTAATGATTGTTTTAAATTACTCTCTTTTTAAATATGGAGGAGAAATATCTATTGCCGTTTACGGAATTATTAATAGAGTAATGATGTTTTCACTCTCACCTGTTATGGGGGTTTCTCAAGGTTTTTTACCTGTTGCTGGTTATAATATTGGTGCAAATAAAAATGAAAGAGTTAAAGAAACTATTAAAAAAGCGCTTTTATATGGTTCTGTTTTAGGAACCATCATTTTTATAGCCATTTTATTTTTTAAAGAAGAAGTAATTGGTATTTTTACAACTGATACTACTTTATTAGCTGAAACACCAAATGCAATGTTAATAGTCTTTTTAGCAACTCCAGTAATTACCATGCAGTTAGTTGGTTCTGCCTATTTTCAGGCAGCAGGAAAAGCATTACCTGCTTTATTTTTAACCCTTTTAAAACAAGGGATTTTCTTAATTCCGTTAGCTTATTTTTTGCCTAAATATTATGGAATTAGTGGTATTTGGTGGTCTTTCCCTATTGCAGATGTTTTATCGACCATAATTACAATTATCGTTTTAAAACGTGAGGTTGATAAGAATTTGAAGCACTAAAATTTTTATATTATTCAGAATGAAGCAGGAAGAAGAAGCTCAATTTTAGAAGCTAAGAGATTTCTCAATCGCCTAAAAAGGCTCATTTCGAAATGACAATTGTCTTTAAAACGAAATTAAAAACCTCCATGAATCTCTTTATGTTCTCTGTGAATCTCTGCGAAAGAACCCAATTATGTTTTCAATGTATTTACAACTGACTCAGTAAAAGGAAACTTCATTTTAGAATATTCAAGATTTCTCAATCGCCTAAAAAGGCTCATTTCGAAATGACAATCGTCTTTAAAACAAATTTAAAAACCTCTGTGAATCTCTGTATTTTCTCTATGAATCTCTGCGAAATAACTCGCCAAAACTCAACTATTAAACAATAGTCTCTCCATTTAAGTTCGTCGTTAAAACATCACTAAACAGATTAAAAAACGGACGTAAAGCTTTAAAACTTTTATCCAATTCTTCTAAAAAGTTAGGTGCTAAAACTTCTACATCTGTAAAATTTCGAGTTGCTACAAATCCTTTTTTACGCAATAAATCGATGTCTTTATGTTCTTTGTCAAAACCTCTTGGTGCAGATTTTAATTCATCTCCGCCAAATTTTCCTTCAAAGTATCTTACAAAGTCTTTATGCTCTAAAATTTCTCTAAATTCAAATGAATCTTGTTCAATTTCTTTTCTTAATCTGAATAAATCATCTTTTTCTGGTTGCCAAAATCCTCCACCCAAAAATGTCCCTCCAGGTTTTATTTGCAAGAAATAGCCTCCGCGTAATTGTTTTCCTAATCTGGAAAAAGAAACAGCAAATCTGGGATTGTAAGGTGTTTTATCTTTAGAAAAACGAACATCTCTATAAATACGATAAATTTTCATTTTATCTATTTCATCATGCTTTTCTAAATCCATTTGCATTGCTAAAAATAATTCTTTTAGATTTTTTTGATGCTTTACAAAAGTAGGTTTGTGCTCTGTAAACCACTCTCTATTATTATTTTCTTGTAAATCTTTTAAAAACTGAAAGCTAGATTTTTCGAATTGCATTTTGGTGAAATTTTTAGAGGTTAAACTTACGAAGTTTTTAGATATTATTGATACGGATTTTACGAATATTCACAGAGATGTTTTTTTTCTCGCAAAGACACAAAATTAAAAATTTAGCAATATCGTTTTTGTTGAGAATACTATTTTAAAATGAGCTTTATAAATTACATTATTTATAAAATCGTACTTTTATTTGTGTGCTTAGCATTAAATTAATTTAAATTTGTGTCTTATATATGCATCAAAAAACAAAAGATATTCAGAAAAGGTATGAAGGATTTTTACAAACACATTGTTTGTGGAAAGGCAATACTGTTTGTGGCTTACATCAATTTAAAATTGAATTGAAATCAACAAAAATTGATATAGACATCAATGAAAAACTACGTTTAGGTAAATATATAGAACGTTTTGTTTCTTATCAATTAGCACAAGAAAAATCGATTTCTATTATTTGTGAGAATATTCAAATTCAGAAAGAAAAAATTACGCTAGGTGAGTTAGATTGCGTCTTGTTAAGAGATGAAAAACCAATTCATTTAGAAGTTATTTATAAGTTTTATTTATATGATTCTTCTGTAGGAAAAACAGAAGTAGAACATTTTATTGGTCCGAATAGAAAAGATTCTTTAGTAGAAAAATTAGATAAACTAAAAGACAAACAACTGCCTCTTCTCTACTCTAATGAATGTATATTGTATTTAAAAACCATTAATTTAAAAGCTTCAGAAATAGAACAAGAAGTTTATTTTAAAGGACAATTATTTATTCCTTTTTCTGATAAAAATCTTGAGTTATCAACATTAAATCAAACTTGTATTGCTGGTTTTTACATCAACAAAAACGAGTTAGAACAATTTAAAGATTGTAAGTTCTTTATCCCAAATAAAAAAGATTGGATTTCTATTCCTCATAAAAATGTTGCTTGGTTAAATTTTGAAGGTTTTAGCCTTGTTGCCGAAGAATATTTGCAAAGAAAATTCTCACCACTTTGCTGGTTGAAAAAACAAAATGGCGAGCTTATTAAAATATTTTTAGTTTGGTGGTAATTTAATTTTTATCAACCACACTTCCAGAACCAACCGATTTACTATTAACTTTTGCAGGGTTTCCTTTGTAATAAACATTACCAGAACCTACTAATTTTGCTTCAATTTTAGAACTTACGCTCGTTTTTACACTACCCGAACCAGCAACATTTACATAAATCTCATCCGTTTGTAAACCGTACGCACTAATGTCTCCAGAACCAGCAATAGAACAAGTAAACTCGTTACAACTACCTTCTAAGTTCATATTTCCAGAACCACCAATAGCAGCTTTAATATTGTTCGCATCAACTTTTAAAGTTATGTTTCCAGAACCACCTAAACTAATACTAAAATTGTTTGCCTTAATTAAACTTTCACTTAAAATGTTTCCAGAACCGCCCAAAGCAACACTTTCAATATCTATATAAGGCACTGTTACTGTTAGTTTTTTAGTGGTACTAATATTTGTATTGTTCTTAAACTTTACTTTTAAAGTGCCGTCAGAAACTTCAGTTTCTATAAAAGGAAGTATATTTTCTTCTCCCTCTAAAGTTATTTTACCTTCTTTCCCTTTAACAAGAATTACATCAAAAGATCCACCTATAGAAATACTTTTATACGTTTCTGTAGTTTTCGTTAGCGTAATCAAATTTCCGTTTCCTTTTATTTGTTTACTGCTTCCAAACCAATTTTGTGCATTTATAGTAAAACTGACCGTTAAAATTAAGCTTGTTAAAAGTATTTTCTTGTTCATAATCGTTGTTTTTATTTTATTTTTTTTATTAGAAATCTATTTAATAGTAACCCCTCCGTACTGAGATTTAACTTTAAGTTTAGAGTTACTTTTTCCAATTCCAAATTTACCCTCGTAATATTTATCTGTTGACTTAGAAATATTTTTAGAAAACACTATATTATTCTCATTTCTATTAAAATCTGCATATTGTAAATCTATTTCAAATTCGAAAACTGCATCTGAATCTACACCAATATTTACACCTGCATATTCTGCATTTACCACCACGTTTTGGAAACCTTTTACTAAGTTTTTAACGGTTAAAGATCCATAATCTGTTTCTATAAATAAATTTTTCTTTACAGTACCAAATTGCATACTTAAATAATCTGAATTTCCTTTTATTTCTTCTGCCTCCTCAATATACATAGAACCGTAATCGCAATTAAAAGCTACATTTACAGCATTTTCTATTTTTACAGTAGAATACTTTGCGTTTATTTTTATATTTCCTGATGTTCCTATATTTAGTTTAGAATAATCACTTTTCACAACCCCTTCTTTCATATAATTAATATTTGAAGTTGTGCAATACTCTAAGTTAATATTATTATTTACTGCTGATAAATTTCCAATAGAAACCTTGCCATAATTGCAATTAATAGCTGCGCTTCCATCTAAAATATCTAGGTAAATATCACCATACACATTATTTAAATTTACGGAGTTAGACCTTGGCATTTTAACAACATAATTAATTTTATAATTAATTTTTTTACTTTTCCCCCACCAAGACCAAGCACTTTTTTGGTTGTCAATAATTGTTCTCGCTTCTACTAAAGAAGAATTTGAATTAAAAGCAACATCTATCGTAGAAAGTTTTTCGTTAACATCATCTAAGTCATCACCTTGTATAGTAATCGTTACTTCAATTTCTACCCTATTTTTATCCCAAGTTGTAATGTTTAAATTGCCGTACTTATTGTTTATAATTAGCTTAGCATCTGTATTTACATTAAAAAATTTAGTAATAACCTTATTTTTTTCATGTTTCTTTGTATCAATATTAGCAGACGTTAATAAGGGAATTAAAAGAAATAATAATGTAATTTTATAGATAGGTTTCATTCTTTTCTAAATTAAGATTTTTAACTTGTTCTATCTGTTTTAAAGTGTTTTCTAATACAGATAAACGTTGCTGATAATTTTTAATCATAGCACTAATAACTTTTATTTGCTTACCATTTTTGTTCAATTCCTTCACAAAAGTAGCATATACATCTTCTAACTCTTCTAACTCCTCTAAAGCATTCTCTATAATTTTTTCTGTATCTAAACTTCTATTTTTTTCTAAAGTTTGTAATTCTTGATAAATTGTTGATACAAAATAAGTCTGTACTTCTTCCATCTTAGGAGAAACATCTGCCAAATCTAATTGTCTTTTTTGATGACTAGACCCCAACCAAAAACCAACAACCAAAACTATAGAAGCTGCTACAGACATCCATGTCCAAGAAGTTTTATTTTTTTTTGTTGAATGATTTAGTTTTCGTTCAAAACGGTCTAAATGCCCCGCATGTGGTTCTTGAAAATCGAAATCCTTTTCAGAAAAAAATTGATTTAATTTATCTTCCATACGCTTGTACTTTGCTATTTTCTGCAAGTAACACTTGCTTTAATTTCTTTTTTGCTCTAGAAACAGTGGTTCTTACATTTTCATTTGAATAATCTAAAATCTGTGAAATTTCTTCATAATCATATCCTTCTATTAAATGCAAAGTTAATACCAATCTGTAATTTTCTTTTAAACTTTGTAAACAAGTCAAAACGTTTTTTGCTTTTAAACCGGTATAGTCAATCTCTTCTTCATCTACTTCATCTATAGAAACAACTTCCATCTTTACTTCTTCATATCGGTTATTTTTCTTTAACTGCGTTAAACTTTTATTAATTACAATTCTCTTTAACCAAGCACCAAAAGTAACTTCCCCCTTATAACTGTCCATCTTTGTAAAAACCGTTAAAAACGCTTCTTGCATAATATCTTCCGCCTCAAAACTGTCTTTTAAAATGCGATAAGCAGTATTGTACATTGCATGGTAATATGCTTTATACAAATCTAATTGCGCGTTTTTATCCGACTTTTTGCAGCGTTTTATAAGGTTGGTTATATGTGGTTGATTAGTTTCCAATAAAACGTTTGTATTCTATAGACTACATTCTTTTTAATTTGTGACAGTTTGCAAAAATAAAAATACTCTTTTTTTATGTGAGATCCATTTTTAAGTATTTGTTGTTACATTTGAACCCTAATAATTGTGCGTGTTTTACTTTAAATTTCTATGGATAAAAAAACAAAGAAACCTTGGCCAACAAAAAAGGCAATGGAACAAGTTTACGAAATGAATCTTTGGGGAAGCAACAACGCTGAGTTTTATTCTGGTTCGGGCTCTCATCAACCAGAAATAATAGCACCTTATATAAAAACTATTAGTTCTTTTTTAACTTCTTTTAAAAGCCAAATTACTGTTTTAGATTTAGGATGTGGAGATTTTAATATTGGTAAAAACTTTGTAAAACTTACTCAAAAATATACGGCTATAGATATTGTCTTAGAATTGATAAAACACAATAAAGAAAACTTTAAAGCAGATAATTTAAAATTTGAATGTTTAGATATTGCTACGGATAATTTACCAATAGGAGATTGTATTATTTTAAGGCAAGTTTTGCAACATTTATCTAATGCAGAAGTACTAAGTGTTGTAGAGAAATTAACAAATTATAAATATGTTATTCTTACAGAACATCTTCCTTGTGATGATTTTATTCCTAATAAAGATATTATTTCTGGACAGGGAATCCGAATTAAAAAGAAAAGCGGAATTGACTTATTAGCGACACCTTTTAATATGAAGGTTAAAGAAGAAAAAGAATTATTGTCTTATACCTTAGAAGACGGAAAAGGCAAAATTGTGACTACACTTTATACTATTTTTTAGGCGCTTGCCTTAGTATCTTTTCCATCTTTTTCCCCTTCGCTAACTCATCAACTAATTTATCTAAATAACGAACTTGCTGTGTTAAAGAATTCTCTATCTCCTCTACTCTATAGCCACAAATCACACCCTTTATCAAATGTACATTTGGATGTAATGTTGCATTTTTAAAAAAAGTTTCAAAGGTAACTTCAGTAACTATCAGTTCTTTTAACTCTTTTTCATTATAACCAGTTAACCATTCAATTACTTCGTGTAATTCAGCGATACTTCTTCCCTTTTTTTCCACTTTTGTTACATAATGAGGATACACAGAAAAAAAATTCATATTTGCAATACGTTCATCATGATGACTTGTATCTTTCAAAATTGGAAATTAATTATTTTATTCAATCAAATTTACTAAAATTATAATAAGTTAAATACTTTAAAAGGAATCTAAACTATTTTAACCTTGGCATAACAATTGTTTTTATATATTAGAGATTAAGAAAAAATATTATTACCTTCTTGATTATCAATAAACTAAAAACAACGAATTGATATTGATCTTAAACTTTTTAAGAATCAATGTCAGTATGACAGAGATATAACAGATGAGCAAACCAAAAATAATGCATTTAGACAATATGTCGCTACATAGTATGTTGAATGAAGATTCTGAATTAATTCCGTTAATGACTCCAGAAGATGAGGAAATTATTAATAAGGAAAGCGTTCCAGAAGTTTTATCCATTTTACCTTTAAGAAACACCGTATTGTTTCCTGGTGTTGTAATACCAATTACAGCAGGTAGAGATGCTTCTATTCAATTAATAAAAGACGCTAACAAAGGCGATAAAGTAATTGGAGTGGTTGCGCAAAGAAATGAAGACGAAGAAGAACCTACTTTAAAAGACATTCATACAACTGGTGTTGTTGCGCAAATTTTACGTGTTTTAAAAATGCCCGATGGTAACACAACCGTTATCATTCAAGGTAAAAAACGTTTCGAGATCGATGCAATAATTCAAGACAAACCGTATTTAAAAGCAACGGTAAAAGAAGCGTTAGAAGACAGAAGTGTAGATGACGAAAAAGAATTTGAAGCAATTATAGAGTCTATTAAAGAACAAGCTTTAGAGGTAATTAAGGAAAACCCAATGTTACCTAGTGAAGCTTCTTTTGCTATTAAAAATATAAAATCAGATTCGTTTTTGGTGAATTTCATTTCATCTAACATGGATTTATCAGTAGCTCAGAAACAAGTCATTTTAGAAAAAGACAATCTAAAAGAACGTGCTTTATTAGCGTTGAAAAACCTAAACAAAGAGCTTCAGAAATTAAAATTACGTAATGATATTCAGTCTAAAACTCGTGAAGATTTAGACCAACAACAACGTGAATATTATTTAAATCAGCAATTAAAAACCATTCAAGATGAATTAGGTGGTGTTTCTAATGACGAAGAGTTAGAAGAAATGCGCAAGCAGGCTAAAACTAAAAAATGGAGCAAAGAAGTTGGTGAAACTTTTGAAAAAGAGTTAAATCGATTAAAAAGAATGAATCCGCAAGCTGCTGAATATGGTGTTCAGAGAAGCTATTTAGAATTGTTGCTAGAGTTACCTTGGGGAATTTACTCAAAAGATAAATTCGACTTAAAATTTGCTACTAAGGTTTTAGATAGAGATCATTTTGGTTTAGAAGAAGTAAAAGAAAGAATTATAGAACACTTAGCCGTTTTAAAGTTAAGAGGAGATATGAAATCGCCAATTATCTGTTTATACGGACCTCCGGGAGTTGGTAAAACTTCTTTAGGGAAATCTGTAGCAGAAGCATTAGGACGTAAATATATACGTATGTCTTTAGGTGGTTTGCGTGATGAAGCAGAAATTAGAGGACACAGAAAAACATATATTGGTGCTATGCCAGGGCGTTTAATTCAGAACTTAAAAAAAGCTGGAACTTCGAATCCTGTTTTTGTTTTAGATGAAATTGATAAACTAAGTAACAGTCATCAAGGAGATCCTTCTTCTGCAATGTTAGAGGTTTTAGATCCTGAACAAAATGAATCTTTTTACGATAATTATTTAGAGGTTGGTTACGATTTATCTAAAATACTTTTTATTGCTACCGCGAATAACTTAGGCCAAATTCCTTGGGCTTTGCGCGATAGAATGGAAATTATAAATGTTACTGGATATACAATTGAAGAAAAAATAGAAATTGCTAAAAGACATTTATTACCAAAACAATTAAAAGAGCATGGTTTAGCAACTGCACATTTAAAGTTAGGTAAAAAACAATTAGAGCAAATTGTAGAAGGTTATACAAGAGAGTCTGGAGTACGTGGTTTAGAAAAGAAAATTGCAAAAGTGGTTCGTTTTGCTGCAAAATCTATCGCTTTAGAAGAGGAATATGACATTGCTATTTCTTCAGAAAAAATAGAAAAAATCTTAGGAACTCCAAGGTTTAGAGATAAATTCGAGAATAATGAAGTTGCTGGTGTAGTTACTGGATTAGCTTGGACAAGCGTTGGTGGAGATATTTTATTTATAGAATCTATTTTATCTAAAGGAAAAGGAAATCTTTCTATTACAGGTAATTTAGGAAATGTGATGAAAGAATCTGCAACGATTGCTTTGCAATACATAAAATCGAATGCAGAAGAATTTGGTATTAAACAAGAAATTCTAGAAAAATATAATGTACACATTCACGTACCAGAAGGCGCAACACCAAAAGACGGACCAAGTGCAGGTATAACTATGTTGACTTCTTTGGTTTCTTCTTTTACACAACGTAAAATTAAAAACAAATTAGCCATGACTGGCGAAATTACTTTACGTGGAAAAGTGTTACCAGTTGGCGGAATTAAAGAAAAAATATTAGCTGCTAAAAGAGCCAATATTAAAGAAATTATTCTGTGTAAAGAAAACGAAAAAGATATTTTAGAAATAAAAGAAAGCTACTTAAAAGGTATGACTTTCCATTATGTTACAGAAATGAAAGAAGTAATAGAAATTGCACTTACAAAGCAAAAAGTTAAAAATGCAAAGAAATTAGTATAAATAACTATTTCATAAACTAATAAAACCTCTATTTTACTGATATCAAATAGGTAATTAGAGGTTTTTTTACGCCTTTTAGAAAATGATTTTTTTATTTAATAAATTGTTAAAAATAAATAGTACCATTCAACTTAGGATAGTAAATTTGCCAAAAAAGGATTTTAAATAAACAATTATACAAGTCAATTATTACATTAATAGACTTTATAAATGTTCTTTAAATTATCTATAAACAAAATATTAAATCATTCAATTTAGTAAACATAAAAGCTTTTAAAAATGCTTTTATGTTTTTTTTTGATAGTATCCCCTAATTAATATTACATGACGAATACTTCTGAAAAGAACACCAACAATAATAGAATTACTACAGCTTTATTACTTGCTGCCGGAACCGGAAGTCGCCTTTTTCCTATCACTAAAGACGCTCCAAAATGCTTAACCTTAGTCAATGAAAAATCGATGTTGGCGCGTTTGGTTACCAATTTAACAGCACAAGGTTTTACACGTCTTATCATTGTAACAGGTTACAAACAAGAATGTATTGTAGACTTTTTAGGTAATCAAAAAGAAGGTTTAAATATTGAGTATGTACACAGTCCGTTATACAAAACCACCAACAATATTTACTCACTTTGGATGGCGCGTAATAGCATTAAAGAATCGTTTGTTTTAATAGAAAGCGACTTGGTTTTAGAAACATCCTTACTAACCAATATGGTGTATCCAGATAGAATGGCTGTAGCAAAAATGCAACCTTGGCTTAACGGAACCACAGTAACGATTAACAACCAAAATAAGGTAATTCAGTTTCAAGCAGGCACTACAGAAGCATATTCAGAAACACGTTATAAAACGGTAAATATTTATAGTTTCTCATTAGATTCTTGGCAAGAAGTTAGTAAAAAACTAAATCAATATATTGAAGAAGGAAGTGTAAATTCTTATTATGAAACTGTTTTTTCTGATTTGGTAGATGAACAAAAATTACAATTAGAAGCCGTTTCTTTCGATAAAAAACCTTGGTATGAAGTAGATAATATTGAAGATTTAGCGGAGGCAGAAAAATTATTTCCAGTAATTGTAGAGGAAGAAGAAATTGAATATGCCTTATATTAAATATTCTTTTAAAAGCTGTTTACTGCTTATAATTTATCTTAAGCAAAGTCAAAAAAACAATATCTTTTTCAATAGAGATTTCTGCTAAAAGCAGTTTTCTCTATTAAAAAAGGATGTCGTTTCAATAAGGACTAAGCTTGTTTATTCATTTTATTAAAAGCTAAAATATTTAATTACTTATTTAAAAGTGCTATCACAGCGGTATTTCCTTGCATAACCGCATGTTTTAAAGCAGTATTTCCTCTATTATCTGTTAAATTTTTATCAGCATTATTAGCCAATAAATATTTTACAATTTCTGTATGACCAAAAGTACTTGCATAAATTAAAGCAGTTGCTCCGTTATAATTTTGTGCATTAACTTCTGCTCCATTTTCTATCAATATTTTAACAATAGAAATAGATCCTTTAAAACAAACGCCCATTAAAGCTGTGTTACCAGATGCATCTTTAGCTTCTACGGCAACTCCTTTTTCTAATAAAAAAGCAACAACTTTTAGTTGGTTATTATAAGCCGATAAAATTAAAGGAGTAAAACCTTTAGTATCTGCTGTGTTTATAACATTATTGTCTAAAGTATAAAGAGCTTTAATTTTATCTAAATCACCATTTCTAGAAGCATCAAAAATAGACTGAGCAGAAATAGTAGATGATAAAATTAGAATTAAAATAAATGTAAGTTGTTTCATAATATATGTAATTTACAAAGAGGAAGCTTAAACTTCCTCTTTGTAATTTGTTTTGTTATTTACTTAGTGGTTCATAAAATCTTTTGCAGAAAAACCAAGAGACTTTGCTACTCTCATTCCATACTCTTTATCTGCTTTATAGAAATAAGTAATCATTTTCATTTGAATCTTTTTATCAGTAACCTGACCTAAATCTCCTTTTAAATTTTTAATTAAATTATCTTGTTGTTGCTTAGAAAGCGATCTATAAAAATCTCCTACTTGTGCAAAATCATTTGTTTTAGAAATCTCTTTTTGTGTAATTGTTACGTTTGTTAGTGTAGTTTCCACTTGTTTATATTGTGGGTCTTCAACTAAAGAAGATCTACTACTTGGTTGGTAATTTACATCTGGGTTTTCAAATCTTTTGTTTCCGGCACTTAACCAACCATCAGAATTATAATTATTAGGATTTTTTAAAGGCTTATTAATTTCTAATTGCTGAAAATTAGGTCCTAATCTATGTCTTTGCGTATCAAAATAAGAAAACAATCTTCCTTGTAAAAGTTTATCTTCAGAAGGTTCTACACCTGGTATTAAAGCAGCCGGAGAAAAAGCAATACTCTCTACTTGTTCAAAATAATTTACTGGGTTTTGGTTTAAAGTCATGGTACCAATCTTAATCTTTTCAATCTTATCTGCTGGCCAATCTTTGGTAGCATCTAAAGGCCAAAAATTAAAAGAATGCATATCTTCTGGCTTTATCAATTGCACATATAAATCCCATTGAGGATAATTTTTATCAGCAATATCTTTACGTAAACTTACCGTTGCATGTTGCCAATCTTTACCTTGTTGTATCGTTGCTTCTTCTGCTGTTAAGTTTTTTTCTCCTTGTTTAGAAACCCAAGAATACTTTACATAGGTTACTTTACCGGCTTTATTAATCCATTTATAACCATGTACACTACTTCCGTTCATATATTGGTAGCCTTTTGGAGTTCCTAAATCTGTATACAATCTCGTAATTAGATGTGTAGATTCTGGTTGATGAGAAAAGAAATCGAAAAAACGATTAGGATCTTGCTTATTCGTTACTGGAGAAGGTTTTAAAGAATGCACCATATCTGGAAATTTAATAGCATCTCTAATAAAAAAGACAGGTAAATTGTTACCAACAATATCATAATTACCTTGTTCTGTATAAAATTTTACAGCAAAACCTCTAGGATCTCTTGCTGTTTCTGGAGAACCTTTTCCGTGAATTACGGTAGAAAAACGAACGGCTAAATCCGTCTTTTTTCCTGCTTCTGCAAATAATACAGCTCTAGTGTAATCAGACATATCTTTTGTTGCTTCAAAGTAACCAGACGCTCCTGCTCCTCTTGGGTGCACTACCCTTTCTGGAGTTCTTTCTCTATCAAAAGCCGCTAACTTTTCTATTAAATGAATATCTTCTAATAAAACAGGTCCGTACTCGCCTACCGTTTTAGAATTTTGATTGTCACCAACAGGAACTCCTCCATTTGTTGTAATTGTGTTTTTGCCGCTATTATTTTGTGCAAATCCAAAAAGGGCTACAGATAAAGCGATAAATGTTATTAATCGTGTTTTCATTTGTAATTGATTTTATTTATAATTAAAGTACAAATATCAATCAGCCCCTCTCATAAATCAAATTAATAGTTTATATCCTTGTATTACTAAAATCAATATAACATGACCCTCCAACAATTAGAATATGTAATTGCCCTAGACACCTATAGGCATTTTGTAAAAGCTGCCGAAAAATGTTTTGTTACCCAACCAACAATTACAATTCAAGTTAAAAAGTTAGAAGACGAAATTGGTTTTTCTATCTTCGATAAAAGTAAATCTCCATTTAAACCCACAAATTTGGGCGAAGTATTTATTAATAAAATTAAAGTAATATTAAGGGAAGTTAGCGAGTTAAAAAACATGGTAAATACCGAATTAGATAGTATGAACGGTGTTTATAAAATAGGAATTATCCCCACTGTTTCTCCCTATTTAATTCCATTAATTTCTGGTTCATTTTCAGAAAAATACCCAAACACCACATTAATTATCGAAGAAATGCAGACAGAAAACATTATTGCTGCATTAAAAAATAAAGAAATTCACATTGGTATTTTAGTAACTCCGCTTAACGAATCTTTTATAAGAGAAATAAAATTATACAACGAACCATTTGTGTTTTACGGACAAAAAGGACAGTTTCCGGAAGATAAAAAAGTAGTTTCTGCAAAAGAAATAGAAAATTTAGATAATATTTGGCTGTTAAAAAGCGGACATTGTTTTAGAAATCAGGTTTTAAAGATTTGCTCTAAAAACACAAACCCAAAAAGTATTCAATTTCAAAGTGGTTCTATAGAAGCTTTAAAAAAGATGGTAGATAATTATGGCGGATTTACCTTAGTACCCGAAATGGCGATTAATAAAAACGACATTGGTTGTCATATTAATTTCGAAGATCCAAAACCGATCAGAGAAGTTAGTATAGCAATACATCATTCTTTAGCAAAAGACCATTTAATAGACGCTATTCGATTAGAGGTTTTAAATAAAATACCGACAGAATTTGTAAAAAACAACCGATTTATTAAAATTAATTGGAAGTAATTTAAAATTCTTTTTTAGAAGCTATTTCCTGCTTTCCACTATATCTTTTTTTTCGTCCCTAAAAAAAGGATGTCGTTTCAATCAGGGCTAAACTTGTTTGTTCACTTTATTTAAAAACAAAAGACTCATATAAATTCTATTTATTATTAAACCTTAAAAAAAAGTAAAATCACTTTTTAAAACGGTTCTATAATCTAATTTTAATACTTAACCTCTCCTTCTTCCATAAGAACAAAAACTAACGTTACATTAAAAAATAACTAGTATCTAAGAACTCATTTAAACTACTAACTATAAACAAACTAGCACTCTATAAAACTCATATATTAAAATCTTTATTTTATCTATTTTATTTTTATTATAATTAAAATAGAATTATTTTACACCAATATTTAAAAGTCTATGAATAATTTTGATGTAGTTATTGTTGGTGGTGGTACTGCTGGTTTAATGTTAGCTAGAGAGCTTGGTAATTTTAAACAAAAAACACTTATTTTAGATAGAAAAGATAATTTATTAGAGTTTTCTTTTAACACACTTGGTAGTTTTATAAATTTAGAAGATTTCAATTTATCTACAGAAGTTGTAGCACAACAAATAGATACACTCGTTTTTCAATCTAAAAGGGTAAAAAGAGAAATTAAAAACATTAATATGTATGTTTTAGACAAAAAGAAACTGCATGAAGAACTTATTAATTCTTTAGACACAAACTACGTAACCATAAAAACTGAAGTTCATATTAAAGATGTTTTAAAAGATGATGCGGGGCTATTTACCTGTGTTACAGATAAAAATGAAAACCAATATTTTGGAAAAATTATTGTGGACGCATCTGGTACAAATGGAATTATTAGTAAAAAAATAGGATTAAGACAAAAGAAAGGAAAACTAGCAACTGGAGTTGAATATAATGTTGAGTATTTAGGAGAATCAAATAAAATGTATCTTTTAAGTGGTAAAGATTATCAAGGTGGTTATGGGTGGATTTTTCCATTAAAAAATAAAAGAGCAATTATTGGTTTTGGAACCTACAATGAAGCCATTATAAAAAATTTAAAACCTAGGTTAAATGAGGTTTTAAACTTACCATTAATTAAAAAATTAGTTAGAAAAGATAATGACAAAGTAGAAGGTGCTAGCGTACCAATTACCCCCGTCTTAGAAAAATTTGTAATTAATAACTTAGTTTGTGTAGGTGATAGTGTTTCTCAAGTAAACCCTATTGTTGGAGAAGGTTACAAGTTTATTTTTGAAGCGGCTATAATGGCAAGCAAGGCTATACATAAATCTTTACAAGAACAAAATATCAATTTTTTAAGTGAATATGAAACTGAATGGAAAAATAGATTTTCAGCAAACTATAAGCGTTCTAAAAGTGCACAAGAAAAAATATTTAAGTACTCTAATAATGATGTTGTAATGGATATAGCATTACTATCAATGAGACTGCGTTCTAATGATAGAATTATCCGTTCTATATCCGGTGAATATGGACTTGAAAAAAATTAAATTTTATAATATAATCTAAATAAAAACCTCTAAAACTGAAATTCAATTCAATTTTTAGAGGTTTAATTTTTTGAATAACTAATATTTAATTTATTATACCCCCTCATTATCTGTATTTAATCACTCACCTCCTTTAGAGTCATAAAAAAAGCATCAAACTCATACCTATCAAAAATTACGCATCCCGTCTTGGTTTTTAATATCTATTACATAAAACCTTTTTGAATCAATCTAAAGAAATTTCTCAGACTTCAAATCAGCTTATTTTCTTTGGTAAATGAATTACTTCTCCAGTATTACAATAGATATCTTACTATTATACCTTTCTGTAACTCTTATAAAAACACACCTATTTTTATAAGAGATATTGTTCTTTACAATTTCCTTCAGCTTGAAATTTAATACTAAAAAAAGTAAAGCTCAAAACACCATAAATTAGTGTTTTGAGCTTTATAATATGTAAATTATAATAAAGATGTTTGTGCAAACTACTTATTTATTGAATTTCTTCAATTTCAAAACCAGCACTTTTAACAGCTTTTAAAACACTCTCTTTATCTTCATCATCTAATTTTACTTCTAAAACTTTATCATCATGCTCTAAATCTACTTTCCAAAAATCTAAGTTATCTAAATCGTTTAGCACAGGTGTTACAGATTTAATGCAGCTACCACAATGAATATTTGTTTTGTATTTTACGGTTGTCATAATTTTTATTTTTAATTTAATTTTTTATTTTTTAATCTTAAACTGTTAGAGAGTACAGAAATAGAACTCATAGACATGGCTGCACCCGCAATCATTGGGTTTAATAAAAAACCATTGATAGGATATAACGCTCCTGCAGCAATTGGTATTGCAATAATATTATAAATAAATGCCCAGAATAAGTTCTGTTTTATAGTTTTCATCGTTTCTTTAGACAATAAAATGGCTTTAGAAATCTGTTTTAAATCGGAATGCATTAAGGTAATTCCAGCACTTTCCATAGCAATATCTGTTCCGCTTCCCATGGCAATACCAACATTTGCTTGTGCCAATGCATGAGAATCGTTTATTCCGTCTCCCGCCATTGCTACAATTTTTCCCTGTGCTTGTAGTTCTTTAACAAAAGCACCTTTATCTGCTGGCATTACATTGGCTTTATATTTTTTTATCCCAACTTTGTTGGAAATAGCTTTTGCCGTTTGTTCATTATCACCCGTAAGCATGTATATATCGATACCCATTTGCTGTAATTTTTGAATGGCTGCAAGTGTTGTTTCTTTTACTTTATCGGCCACTGCAATAATACCCACAACATTATTTTGATGCGCTACATAAACGACCGTTTTAGCTTCTATTTTTAATTCGTTTGCTTTTGTGTTTAAATCAATCGGAATTGTAATATCCTTTTGAAGCATTAAACTTTCATTACCTATGTAATAGAGTTCTTCATTAAATTTTGCTTCTGCGCCTAAACCAGTGATACTTAAGAAAGAATCGATAGCAACACTTTTAGTATCTAACTCTTTTAAATAAGCTACAATTGCTTCTGCAATAGGATGTTCTGACTGTGTTTCTATCGCCAAAACTACTTTTTGTAATTCGGTGGATGAAGTGTTTTTATCCCAAATTAAATCGGTTACTTTTGGTTTCCCTTCTGTTATAGTACCTGTTTTATCTAAAATTAAAGTATCAATTTTATATGCTGTTTCTAGCGCTTGTGCGTCTTTAATTAAAATTCCTTGCTGTGCTCCTTTTCCTATTCCTACCATTAAAGCTGTTGGCGTTGCCAAACCTAGCGCACACGGACAAGCAATTATTAGAACCGTAATTGGCGCTAGTAATGCGTACGTTAATGATGGTTCTGGACCTAAGAAATACCATAAAACAGCAGTAATTAAAGCCAAACTAATTACAACCGGAACAAAAATTCCTGCAATTTTATCTGCCATTTTTTGAATGGTTGGTTTGCTAGATTGCGCTTCTTCTACTAATTTAATTATTTGAGAAAGTAAAGTTTCATCACCAATTTTATTGGCAATAATTCTTAAAGATCCTTTTTGATTAATGGTACCAGCAAACACTTTACTTCCTTTTATTTTTTCAACAGGAATCGGTTCTCCAGAAATCATGCTTTCATCAATAAAAGAGATTCCTTTTTTTACTTTTCCATCTACAGGAATTTTATCTCCTGGTTTTAAAATGATCAGTTCTCCTTTTAAAATTTCATCATACGTAATTACTTTTTCTTCTCCATTTCTAATAGCTGTTACTTTTTTAGGTTGTAAACCCATTAATTTCTTAATGGCTGAAGATGTTTTACTTTTGGCTTTTTCTTCAAAAAAACGTCCTAATAGAATTAGGGTTATAATAATTACTGCCGATTCAAAATACACATGCGGCACAAGTCCTTTACTTAAAAAATATTGCGGATTTATGGTATTAAAAACACTGAATAAAAATGCAATTCCGGTACTTAATGCCACAAGTGTATCCATATTTGTGGAAAACTTCTTTAACCTTTTCCAAGCAATCGTATAAAATTCTGATCCACTATAAAATAAAACAGGCAGTGCAAGTAGCATCATAATCCAGTTTTCATAAGGTATTTTTCCCATAAGAAACATAGACATGATAAAAATAGGTACAGAAAATATAGCAGCGAAAATCAACTTCCTTTTAAGGGAAATCAATCTTTTTTTCTCTAATATTTCAAACTCCTTTTTAGTGTCTTTCCTATTTCCTGTAATTAGTTTAAAACCTATTTCCTTTACTTTTTTAGAAATTGTTTCAAGTGAAATAGTATTTTCATCGTACTTTATGGTTACCGATTGATTTGGGTAATTTACAGCAACTTCCAAAATACCTTTCTGTGGTTTTAAATAGGTTTCTATACTAATTGCACACGAAGCACAGGTCATACCAGAAACTTTATATTGTTCTTTCATGCTATCATCAATTTATTGTATCACAAAAATACAGTTACTGTTTGCATAAAAGGTTACACAATTCCTACTATCATTTGTATAATTATGCCATAATGATTTTTAACTTTAAAGACTATCTAACGGTTGATGATTGGGGTCTTTCATCTTTTTAAACTGAGAAGGAGACATGCCTGTTTCTTTTTTAAACTGAGCAGAAAGGTGTGCCACACTGCTATAATTCATTTGAAAGGCAATTTCCGATAACGTATATTCTTTGTAAAAAAGAAGTTCTTTTACGTGTTCTATTTTTTGCTTTAAAATAAATTTCTCAATAGTAATTCCTTCTACAGAAGAAAAAAGTCTGCTAAGAGAAGCATATTCATGTTGTAATTTATCAGCAATATAATCAGAAAAATTAATGGTTAAAGGTTCTTTAGAATGATGAATTTGAGCTACAATTAACGCTTTTATCTGAGTAATCATTTTTTGACTTTTATCTTCTAAAAGTTCAAAACCTCTTTCCTTTAAACGTGCACTCAACAATAATTTTAGCGTATTATTTATTTCTAAATTACTTTCTAATTTACCTAATTGAATATCCTTAACAGATATTTTTAAATCTTCACAAATTTCTTTTACCACGTCAATACAACGTGGGCAAACCATGTTTTTAATGTAAATAACGTTTGTTTTCATTTTAAAAATTTTAATAAATATTACTGAGGTTTATTATTGGTTTGTAAAGTTTCTTAAATCTTTATTCGCACCATAAATTACTAAAATATCATTTTCATCAAGAACAGTATCTGGTGCAATAACACCTTGTACTTGTTCTTCATTTCTAGATCTTCCTACAACTGTTTTTACTTTTGTTTTTTTAATGGTAGTTAAGGCTAAGATATTATACTTTCTACGCAACTGAATTTCTTTAATACTGCTACCAATGTATCTTGTAGGAATATTTACTTCTATAATACTAAAATCTGCACTTAACTCAAAAGAATCTACCACGTTTGTTAAACATAATTTTTTTGCCCATCGTTCTGCAGATTCTTCTTCCGGATGCACAATTTCTTCAATACCAATGGCATTTAAAACTTTTTCGTGTAAAGGATTAATTGCTCTACTAATTAAGCGTTTTACTTGCAAATTTTTAAACAAAGCGGTTGTCATTACATTGGCACCTTGGTCTTGGCCAAAGGCAATAATAACAATATCTGTATCACTTAAAGGGAGCCCAGAAACAGTAGATTCATCTGTAGAATCCATACAAATAGTATGTGAAATTCTTTCTTTATACATTTCTACTTTTGCCATATTACTGTCTATTCCTATAACTTCATTTCCTTGCGTTGTTAATTTCTCAGCTAAAGGCCCTCCAAAATTTCCTAGTCCTACAATAATATACTTCATAATTTTAGTTTATTGTTATTTCTTCGCTTGGATAGCGATAATTTTTATGTTTAATTTTTTTGAAAACCGCTACCATTATAGAAAGCATACTTACTCTTCCAATAAACATAATAGCAATTACAACTATTTTACTTGCCGTACCCAGACTTGCTGTAATACCTAAACTTAACCCTACGGTACTATATGCAGAAAAACTTTCGAAAGCGATGTTTAATAATTTTAATTCGGGGTTAAATATGGTAATAAGCATAACTCCCAAACCTATTATAATTAATGAAAGTGCTATAGTGGCAAATGCTCTTTTTACCGAAATATCGGCAATTTCTCTTCGATATACTTCTATTCTATTTTTACCTTTTGCAAGACTTAATATATTTAAAATTGCAATGGCAAAAGTACTGGTTTTAATTCCACCTCCGGTGGATGCAGGAGAAGCCCCAATCCACATTAATAAAAAAGTAATCATTATGGTAGGTGATGCCAAAGCATTTAGGTCTACAGAGTTAAAGCCTGCCGTTCTTGGTGTTGTAGCAATAAATAAAGCATTTACCATTTTTCCAAAAAGAGAGTGTTCTTCTAAAGTATTGTGGTATTCTATAATAAAGAAAAGTATAAATGCAATACCTGTAAGTGATAAAGTGGTTATTAAGTTAATACGGCTATTAATTTTTAAAATCCAAGGTTTATACCTTTTTCTGTAAGATTGAAATTTAAAAAAATTTAAAATTACGTGTTTTAAATAATTTAAAAGATTTACAACAATAGGAAACCCTAAACTACCTAAAAAAAAAGTAGCAATAATAACCAGTTGTAGCGGGTAATTAAAACGAAAACCAACTTGGTAAATACTATTACTTAATGTAGAAAAACCAGCGTTACAAAAAGCAGAAATTGCATGAAAAATGGAGAAAAATGATTTGTCTGCAAAATTGGTAATTAATTGATCTCCTAAAGAAATATAAATAAGCAAAGCTGCACTTAACTCTACCGTTGCAGTAATTACAATAATATTTTTTAAGGTATTAAAAACCCCACCAATTCTTTGTGAGTTGGTCATTTCACTTAAAGTTAGTTGATTTTCATAAGTACTACCTCCTTTAAAAAAATAACTAAAATAACTGGCAAAAGTTAAAATACCTAAACCACCAATTTGAATAAGAACAAGGATAATAGATTGACCAAATACCGTAAAATAAGTTCCTGTATCTACCACAGATAAACCGGTAACACAAACAGCACTTGCAGACGTAAATAAAGCATTTATAAAAGACAAACCACTGTGTGTTGCTTTTGGCAACATTAACAATAAACTACCTAAAAAAATAATGATTAAAAAACTTAAAATAAATAACTGAGCAGGATTCAAGTAAATTCTTTTCAAATTTAATTTCAGTTCAGAAAATTCTCTAATAAATGATAAAATAACAGCTAAAACAAGCCACAACGGATTTTCTAAAACTAAATCTGTTTGAAAAGCTTCTCCTACAAATAAATACATATAAAAGATGCCTAACGAATACACCACAGAAAGTAAATCAAATACTGCTACATTTCTTTTTAAGAGATGCAGACTCGCAAAATATCTTACAAAAGTAGCCATTAAACCTAAAGCAATTACAACAAAATAGAACCCATCTATAATTTGTTGTACTAATATACTTTGATCAAAACCAAAATGAAATATAAAGGCAAACAGTCCTAAAACACTTGCCCAAAATGCAATTTTATATATTTTTTTGTAAGCAAAATTCATTAAGTAAAAGTAATCTACCTAATTAATATTTTTATTAAAATTTAAAAGTTTTTTAACCAATAAGATATGTTCTAATAATTCTAAAAGAATATTGTTTTCTTATATATATAACGTCTTTAATTTGCGTTATTAGTTATTATAACACCTGTTTTTTCATAAAATAATTAAATGTATTCTACCCAATACTAAATTTAATAAAGAAAATAACCATCAAAAGCAATAAAAAACATTTAGCTACTACAAATTTTATATTTTTTAGGCAGCATAGTAATTTGTTCTAGAGAAAAAACACCTTTTTAAAAATAAATTCAAGATTAATTTCTTGTACTCTCTTTTTAAATCTCAATAGAAAAAAAGCGCTATTTTAATTCTAATTTTATGTAATTTTGAATCCATCGTTAATTTTTATATTATTGAAGTCGATTAACAAAATTGATTTCTATTTAAGAAGAGAAACCTTTTAATAAAATTTTATATTTCTTAAAATAATATAACCACAAATAATTAAAAAACAACTATTTGTCACATTTCATAGACGTCATACTACCTATTCCTATCCAGAAAACATTTACGTATTCTGTTACAGAAGATGAAGCTAATTTTCTAAAAAAAGGAATGCGTGTTGCAGTTTCTTTTGGAAAATCTAAAATGTATTCTGCCTTGGTTTTAAACATCCATCAAACAAAACCAGTTTTGTACGAAGCCAAAGAAATTCATCAGATTTTAGATGAAGTTCCTTTGGTAAATGAATTACAATTAAAACATTGGCAATGGATTTCTAATTATTATGTATGTTCTTTGGGTGACGTTTATAGAGCTGCTTTGCCTTCTGCTTTTTTGTTAGAAAGTGAAACAATTATTAATAAAAATGAAGATTTTTCTGATGATGCTATTTTAGCAGATGATGAGTTTTTAATTTTCGAAGCTTTACAACATCAATCTCAATTAACCATTCATCAAGTAATTGCTATTTTAGGAAAGCAAAAAGTAATGCCTATAATAAACTCTTTAATCAAAAAAGAAGCAATTATAATTAAAGAAGAAATTTACGAACAGTACAAACCAAAACTGGTGAAATATGTTCGTTTACATGCAGATTATTCTTCGGATGATTCTTTAGGAAAACTACTAGAAGAATTATCTAGAGCAAAAAAACAACGGGAAGCTGTTTTAGGTTATTTTCAATTATCTACTTCTAAAAAACCAATAAAAGCAAAAGATTTAGAAGAAAAAGCAACTGTTTCTGCTACCATTTTAAAATCTTTAGTTGATAAAAATATCTTTGAGTTTTATCACATTCAAACAGATAGAATTAATTTTAATGGAGATACAAATGATTTAAAAGTGCTAAATGAATTTCAAGAAAAAGCACTTGCAGAAATTAAGGAAACCTTTAAAGAAAAAGACGTTACACTTTTACACGGAATTACAAGTTCTGGTAAAACGGAGGTATATACAAAGTTAATTCAAGAAGTATTAGACCAAGGTAAACAAGTAGTATTCTTGTTGCCAGAAATTGCATTAACTACGCAAATAATTACACGTTTACAGTTTTATTTTGGAGAACAAATTTCTGTTTTTCACTCTAAATATTCTATGAATGAACGTGTAGAAGTTTGGAATAATGTTTTAGAAAACAAACCAAAAGCACGCATTATTTTAGGAGCTCGTTCATCTATCTTTTTACCTTTTTCTAATTTAGGTTTAATTGTGGTTGATGAAGAACACGAAACTTCTTATAAACAATTTGAGCCTTCACCTAGATACAATGCACGAGATTCTGCTATTGTTTTAGCAAAACTTCATAATGCTAAAATCTTATTGGGTTCTGCTACTCCATCTATAGAAACCTATTTTAATGCACAACAAAATAAATATGGTTTAGTTACATTAAATCGTCGTCATGGAAATGTACAATTACCAAAAATAGAATTAATAGACGTAAAGGAAAAGCAGCGAAAAAAGGAAATGACTGGTCATTTTTCTGATCGTTTGCTAAAACTAATTCAGGAAGCTTTAGACTTAAAAGAACAAGTAATTTTGTTTCAGAATAGACGTGGGTTTTCACCAGTGGTAGAATGTAATACTTGTGGAGTATCACCAGAATGCCCAAATTGTGATGTCAGTTTAACCTATCATAAATTTAGACACGAACTGCGTTGTCATTATTGTAACTATCAAAGATCCATGCCAAATAGTTGTGGTGCTTGTGGTAGCAACACTTTAGACAATAAAGGTTTTGGAACCGAGCAAATTGAATTAGAATTAACAGCCTTATTTCCCGATTTTAAAATTGGAAGAATGGATTTAGATACCACTCGTGGAAAATATGGGTATCAAAAAATAATTGGTGCTTTTGAAGCCAAAGAAATAGATGTTTTAGTGGGAACGCAAATGCTTTCTAAAGGGTTAGATTTTGAGAATGTAACATTAGTTGGCATTATAAATGCAGATTCTATGTTAAATTTTCCAGATTTTAGAGCACATGAACGCGCGTATGATATGATGGTGCAAGTTTCTGGAAGAGCAGGAAGAAGTAAAAAACAAGGAAATGTAGCCATACAAACCTACAACCCTCATCATAAAATATTGCAGCAAGTATCTACTACAAGTTATGCTGAAATGTATAAAGAACAATTGCAAGAACGCTGGCAATATAAATATCCGCCTTATTATAGGTTGATAAAAATCACCCTAAAACACAAAGATTATAACAAAGTTGATAGTGGTGTAAATTGGCTTTTTAAAGCATTGTCTAGTTCTTTTGGTGAAAACGTTTTAGGCCCAACTGCACCAGCTGTTTCTAGAGTTAGAAACCAATATATTAAGAATATTGTCATTAAAATTCCGCCAAAACAAAATTTAGCACAAACAAAAAAACAACTTCAAAAGATAAAAGATACTTTTGAAGCTGTTAAAGATTTTAGACCTATCCGATTTATTACGGATGTGGATGCTTATTGATTTAGTTGGCAGTGTTCAGTTGCCAGTGCACAGTCTCAGTTTCCAGTAAGAAGCTAACCGCTTTCGCTAGCGAGAGCGTCCCGCTCGTGAAGACTCCGGTACAATTTTGTCTTTAATTTTAAAACTCGCTCATAACGATACGAGCGTTTATGTGAGTATTAATTAGTTGGCAGCACTCGTCTCAGTTTTCAGTTACAAGCTAACTGCCTACTGCAACTGAAAACTGCAAACTTTTTTAGTAATTTCTATATTTTTTCGTTTCTTCAAAAACGTGTTCTAATATTTTTTGATCTTTTTCATCAAAAATCATATTTCTACGCTTCATAACCACTTCTGCCACTTCAAAAACTTTATTGGTTTTATATTCTGTAAATCCAGAAGCGCCTCCCCAACTAAAAGACGGAATAAAATTCCTTGGAAATCCACTACCAAAAATATTAGCACTTACACCAACTACCGTACCTGTATTAAACATAGTGTTAATACCACATTTAGAGTGATCTCCCATCATTAAACCACAAAACTGTAAGCCTGTTTTGGCAAAACGACCAGTTTCATAATCCCATAATTTTACTTCTGCATAGTTATTTTTAAGATTAGAGTTATTAGTATCTGCACCTAAATTACACCATTCTCCTATTACCGAATTTCCAAGATAACCATCGTGTCCTTTACTTGAATATGCAAATAAAACAGCATTACTTATCTCACCACCTACTTTACAATAAGGTCCTAAAGTGGTTGCTCCAAATATTTTTGTCCCTAATTTTACAACGGCATTTTCACACATAGCAAAAGGTCCTCTAATTGCAGAATTTTCCATAATAACAGCATCTTTACCAATATAAATAGGCCCTGTAGATGCGTTTAAAGTTGCAAAAGTAATTTCTGCTCCTTCTTCTATAAAAATATTTTCTTTATTTAAATACCTTGTACCTTCTGGTATAGGTTCCGATTCTCTTCCTTCTGTAATTAAATCGAAATCTTGTTGAATGGCTTTTTCATTTAAAGAAAAAATATCCCACGTGTTTTTAACTTGTATCAAATCTTCATCAAACTCAATTTGAGTGTACTCATCAAAATTTACTTCTTCTTGAGAATCTGAAGTAAAAAAAGCAATGACATCATCACCTTTAAAAATAGCTTCATTTTTTGATAAATTTTTTACTTTTTCAATCAAATTTTCAGTCGGACAAAAAGAGGCATTGATTAAAATATTTTCTTCCATTTCTACCATCGGATATTTTTCTTCTAAATATTCCTGAGTAATAGTTGTGGTTGTTAAACCTAAATATTTCTCCCATTTTTCTCTAATGGTTAATATTCCTATTCTAATGTCTGCAACTGGTTTTGTATATGTAAAAGGTAATAGAGCGTTTCTAACATCTCCATCAAATAGAATATAATTCATTTTTTCTTTTTAAAAGTGGCACAAATTTACTTTAAAATGAGCATAAAAAATACGAATTGTATTAATTACAGTTCCTTTTTATCAACTCTTAAATAAAATAGCACTTTTTTTATGCTATTCTAAAGCATTATTTATTCTAATATTAACATATCATAAAATTTAGGTGCTACTTTTATATAAAATTCTGTAAAAGGAAGTATATTTTAACTTCAAAAATTGTTTTCTTAATATTATTTATCAAAAATCACTAAAAAATGTATTTCAAAAGTTCTTTTAAATTAAAATACCGCCACAAGTAATCATATAATTTTACACCTTTAATAATAAAGAATCCATAATAATTACTTCATTAAACTAATAAATACCTAATAATAGATAATAAGTACTCTTTTTTATTTAAGAGCGTAAATAAAATGATATTTTAGCTTTATTAGAAACAAAAATAGGCAACGATAATATTTAAGTTATAGAAGCCCTATTCTTATAAGCTTAAAACTAAATTATGACTAAACAATTTAAATACATTAAAGAATCGCAAGTAAAGATTATGGAGTTAATGAAACCATCCAACTCTAATTTTAGTGGTAAAATTCATGGAGGTTATATTTTAAATTTGATGGATCAAATTGCTTTTGCTTGTGCTTCTAAACATTCTGGAAATTACTGTGTAACAGCTTCTGTAAATAAAGTAGATTTTTTAAATCCTATTGAAGTTGGTGAGTTGGTTACCATGAAAGCTTCTATTAATTTTACTGGTAGAACCTCTATGGTAGTTGGTTTACGTGTAGATTCTGAAAACATTAGAACTGGAGAAACAAAACATTGTAATTCTTCTTATTTTACAATGGTAGCAAAAGATGATGATGGAAAAAGTACTCCAGTACCAGGTATTATCTTAACAACAAAAGACGAAGTAAGACGTTTTGCCAGAAGTATTACTAGACAAAATGAAGGAAGAAATAGAACATCTCGTTTTCATAGTAAAGTTTTTAAAGTAGATGAATACATTCACTTATTAGAAGAAAGCAATGCTAAAATTGACTTAAAATAAGATTTTACTTGTTCTATAGACATATAAAAGAGCTATGCTAAGAGACTCAAAAAATATTAATCTTAGATTATTACTTTTGTAAAATAAAAAAACCGAGTAAAATTAATTTTACTCGGTTTTTTTATATCTTAAAATGTGTTTATCTTCTACTATAATTAGGCGATTCTTTAGTAATAACAACATCATGAGGATGACTTTCATTAATTCCGCTTGCGGTAATTCTTACAAATCGTCCTGTTTCTTTTAATGTTTCTATATCTTTTGCTCCACAATACCCCATACCTGCACGTAAACCTCCAATAAATTGGTGAATACTTTCAGATAATTCTCCTTTATAAGGAACACGACCTACAATACCTTCTGGAACTAGTTTTTTAAGATCATCTTCTACATCTTGAAAATACCTGTCTTTAGAACCTTGTTTCATCGCTTCTACAGATCCCATACCTCTATAAGACTTAAATTTTCTTCCTTCGTAAATAATAGTTTCTCCTGGAGATTCTTTTGTACCGGCTAATAAAGAACCTAACATTACAGAATCTGCTCCGGCAGCCAATGCTTTAGGGATATCTCCTGTATAACGAATTCCTCCATCTGCAATTACTGGTACGCCACTTCCTTTAATAGCTGCGGCAACTTCTAATACTGCAGAAAACTGAGGAAAACCAACTCCTGCAACAATTCTGGTAGTACAAATAGAACCTGGTCCAATACCAACTTTTACGGCATCTGCTCCTGCTTCTACTAAATATTTAGCTGCTGCACCTGTTGCTATATTACCAACAACTACATCTAATTCTGGAAACTTAGCTTTTACTGCTTTTAAAACCGTTACCACACCTTTTGTATGTCCGTGAGCGGTATCTATAATTACAGCATCTACGCCTGCATTTACTAAAGCTTCTGCTCTATCTACTGCATCTGCAGTAACACCTAAAGCAGCTGCAACTCTTAATCTACCAAAAGAATCTTTGTTAGCAATTGGCTTTTGAGTTACTTTGGTAATATCTCTAAAAGTAATTAATCCTTTTAATTTGTAATCTTCATCAACAATTAAAAGCTTTTCTATTTTATAATTCTGAAGAATTTTTTCTGCATCGCTTAAAGAAGTTCCAACAGCTGCAGTTACTAGATTTTCGCTAGTCATTACATCTACAATTGGTCTTTGGCTATCATGCTCAAAACGCAAATCTCTATTGGTAACAATTCCTTTTAAAATACCGTTGTCATCAACAATAGGAATTCCTCCAATACCATGTTCTTTCATGTTTGCTTTTGCTTCAGAAACTACAGCAGTTAAAGGCAAAGTAACCGGATCTATAATCATTCCGCTTTCTGCACGTTTTACTTTTCTAACTTCTTTGGCTTGTTGCTCAATAGTCATGTTTTTATGTAAAACACCAATACCGCCTTCTCTTGCAATAGCAATAGCCAATGCAGATTCTGTAACGGTATCCATTGCCGCTGATGCAATAGGAACGTTGATTGTAATATTTCTTGTAAATTTTGTTTGAATGCTTACTTCTCTTGGAAGTACTTCGGAAAAGGCTGGGACTAAAAGAACGTCATCGTATGTTAACCCTTCTCCTAAAATTTTGTTGTTGTGTGCTGTCATGTTGCAATTAAGATATAATTGCGTGCAAATTTACAAATAATATATCAATTTTATACTAAAAATAACTTAGTATCTCTAATGATAACAATTAAGTCACATTTAAAGTTATTTTTATTTATTCTAAATAAGGTTTGTGTAACTGCATTTGAATTGTATATTTGCTTCAAAAAAACAAATTATTTATAACTAGTCTAAATAAACTTAACTCGATGAAATTCAATTTTACAAAGCTTACATTACTCTTATTTACAAGTATTTTAACTATTTCTTGCTCTAGTAATGACGCAGAAGAAGAAATGATAACAAAAGAATTTACAAATGCAGATTTTATAACAAACTACACAACTATTGCTGCTGCAAATTATGCAGACACGTATAACACAGCGGTAGTTATGCAAACAAAAATTGAAGAATTTATTGCAAATCCGTCTATTACAACTTTAGCAGATGCCAGAAAATCTTGGTTACATGCAAGAGATTTTTACGGACAAACAGAAGCGTATAGAGTAGCAAACGGACCTATTGATAATGAAAAACTAACGGTTGCAGAAGGATTTTTAGCTACAGAAGGAAGAATTAATGCATGGCCTTTAGATGAAGGTTTTATTGATTATGTTTTTAATACTACAGGAGGAACTATACAAAACGGATTAATTGGAGATACTTCTTTTACTATAACTGCCGATAATCTTATCAATAAAAATGAAGATATAGATGCAGATGATATTGCTACTGGTTGGCACGCAATTGAGTTTTTACTTTGGGGACAAGATTTAAACTACGATCCTATCAATCAAACTACAGATAATTATGCGGTTTCTGGAGATAGACCTTATACAGATTATACAACAGCAGACTTTGCAGACAGAAGAGCTACTTATTTACAAGTTGTTACAGATTTATTGGTAAACGATTTAAATGACTTAAATACTACCTGGAAAGTTGGAGGAACTTACAGATCAACTTTTGAAGCTTTAAGCGAAGAAGTTGCACTAAAAAACATCTTAAATGGAATTGGTTTTATCTCTAATGGAGAGGTTGCACAAGAAAGAATTTATGCAGCTATTGATGAAGGTCAAGAAAATGAACATTCTTGTTTTTCTGACAATACAAACCAAGATATGTGGGCAAATGTACACGGTATAAACAATATTATTATTGGTAGTTATACCACAGAAAGTGGTGCTATAATTTCTGGTGCTTCTTTAATAACATTAGTAAAGCAAAACAACACCGCTTTTGGAACTACTTTAGAAACAAAAGCAGATGACACTATTTCTAAATTAAATACTTTATTAGGTTTAGGTAAGAATTTTGATGAAATTATTAGCGAAGAAAATTTAACTTCTGGTGGTCCTGCTAATGATTTGGCTTTAGCTTTAGTAGAACAAAGTCATGCAATTTCTGATGCAGCTAATGCATTAGGGGTTACTATTACAGTTGGTGGATAATTATAGTAAAACGTATTAATTTTTTAATAAAACTGAAGACTTTAGGGGCTTCAGTTTTCTCTATTTTATAAATAAAAGCAAATGAAATATTTTTATTGTATTTTAATATTCATGTTTTTTTCTTGTAATTCTGATGGACTTTCAGATGAAGAGTACATTAATATTGAGTATGAATTAGGTGAAGAAAACTTAGTTTCAGAATTATCTATAGAAGCTTTTACAGCAGAAAAAGCTTTTGGAACGAGTATCCCTGGTTTAATCGGTTTAGAATCTGCTTTCTTTGGCATTGGTAATGCTATGTTTGAGCAAAGTTGGGTTTCTGCACCTGCAACCACCACTTCTAGAGATGGTTTAGGTCCTATTTTTAATGCGAGAGCTTGTGCTTCTTGTCACTCTAATGACGGAAGAGGAAAACCAGTATTAGAAAATAATGCAAGTTCTCAAGGATTTTTAATCCGTTTAAGTGCTGGTAATGATCCTATAAATGGACCAATTGATTTCCCTAATTATGGCGGACAATTACAAGATAATTCTAATTTAGGTATTACTAAAGAAGGAACTATTAATGTAAGTTTCCAAACAATTACAGGCACCTATCCAGACGGAGAAACGTATGAATTAAGAAAACCAACCTACACAATTGTAAATGAAAATTATGGTAGTTTACAGCATGTAAAACAATCTGCTCGTGTTGGGGCACAAGTAATTGGTTTGGGTTTTATAGATGCTTTAAGCGAAGCTAGTATTTTGGAAAACCAAGATATTAATGATTTAGATGGTGATGGAATTTCTGGTAAAGCAAACTATGTTTGGAATGTTAAAGAAAAGAAAACTACCATTGGTAAATTTGGATGGAAGGCCAACCAACCCTCTTTAGAACAACAAGTAGCAGCCGCTTTTAGTGGAGATATGGGATTAACAACGTCTTTATTTCCTGATGAAAATTGCCCTAATGGTTTAGATTGCAGCAAATTAAATAATGGAAATAATGTTGGTGAAACGGTAGAAGTTACCGATACTCAAATGAGCAGAATAATGGTGTATCAAGCTGCTATTTCTGTCCCTAAAAGAAGAGATTATAAAACTCTTGATGTTTTAGAAGGAAAACAATTATTTAATGATTTGGCATGTGTTACTTGCCACGTAAACAACTTTACAACTGGTAATGATTATTCTTTATTAACACAATTAGAAAATAGAACGATTAGACCTTATTCAGATTTTTTGTTACATGATATGGGTGATGAACTTGCAGACAATAGAGCCGATTTTTTAGCCAACGGAAACGAATGGAGAACACAACCTCTTTGGGGTTTAGGTTTAATAGAAACGGTAAACAATCATACTTTTTTATTACACGATGGTAGAGCTAGAAATATAGAAGAAGCTGTATTGTGGCACGGTGGCGAAGCTGAAAGTGCTAAAAATAACTTCAAAAATTTATCAAAAGAAAAACGAGAACAAGTCCTTAAATTTTTAAACTCTTTATAAAATTATGAAAAAAAATATTTTATTATTTCTTTCTACAATCCTTTTAATAATGTCTTGTAGCAAAGAAAGTGACAACTCAACATCTGCAATAGATCTTTTTCACGAAGAATATTATAATGCAAATATACTTCCGTCTTTAAATAATTTTAAAGCAGAAATTACAAAACAAATTGAATTAACAGAAGCTTTTCAAACAAATACAACGCAAGAAAACTTTACGTTATTACAAGAACAATGGTTAAATGCTGCAAGTTCATTTTCTAAAACTAGAGTTTATAATGTGGTAGATGTAAAATCGCTTTATTTTGATATTATCATTTACAATTTTCCTGTAAATGAAACATTGATTGAAAAAAACATTGCTGAGAAAACAAGTTTTGACACCACTTATATAGAAAATAGTAGCACCGTTTCTAAAGGTTTAGCAGGAATAGAATATTTACTTTTTGATAAAGAAATCGCAAAAAACAGCCTTACATTATTGCAAGAAAATACTTTTAGGGTAGATTATTTGTTATCAATTACACAAGAAAATTTAAGACAAATAAATAAATTAATCGATTTTTGGGAACAAGGCTACAAGGAAACTTTTAAGAGTTACAAAAGTTTGTCTTGCGTAGAAAATGCACGTTGTTTGGCTTTTAATCAACTCATAAATATAATAGATATTATTAGAGTTACTAAAATTGGTAAACCTGCAGGCTTAGAGAAATCTCCTAATACAGATTTAAGTATTTTAGAAGCTTATAGAAGTAGAAGTTCTTTAAAATTAATTAAAAGTTCTTTAGAAGAAGTACAGAAAGCATATGCAACAAGTAGTGTCAATTTTGCAAATATTGTTGATGAAATAGCAGGTTCTTCAGAAATATCTACAGAAATAGACAATAACTTTAACTCCGTTTTTACTAATATTGATGCTATTGATGGAGATTTATATACTGCAATTTCTAATGGAGATAAAAGTGTAGCAACATTACATGCTTCTTTAGCTACTTTATTGCAATATTTCTCTGTAGATGCTGCGAGTACTTTATCTGTAAATATTTTACCAACAGATAATGATGGTGATTAATACCAAATAAATATCCTTCGAAAAAAACAATTTAAAATCATTCAACAAAAAAAGAGGCTTTCTAAAAAGTAATAAATCTTGTCATGCGGAACTTGTTTCAGTATTTTAATTTACTGAACATCAAAATTCAAAAGAATCTGAAATAAATTCAGATTGACAAAAACTCACTTTTTAGAGAACCTCTTTTTTATATCAATAAATTTAATAAAAGTTGCCTTTTTAAAACTTAAATTCTAAAGTAACATAATAATTTCTTGGTGACGATGGAATAATTCCCGGACCAGGATACCCCGTTGCTCTACGTGTAAAATAACTATTGTCTAAAAGATTATTTACACCCGTTTCTAGCTTCATAAATTTAAATTTATAAGAAGCAGAAAAGTCTAAAATATCATAGGCAGGTATTTCTCCTGTAACTCCGCTAATACTTCCTCCAGATGCATTTGTAGCATCAGAAAACTGACTTGATAAATAAGAATATTGAATACTTGCTAAAAAGTCTTTGTACCCAAAACGTGCACCTGTTTTTATATTGATCTTTGGTATAAACTCTACTTCATTCCCCACTACTCCATTAATATCCGATTTTGTGTATTCTGATGTTATAAAAGAAGAATTTATAAAGTAATTTAACACATAATCAGAATTATTAGTAAACAGTTTTTTTAGGTTAAAATCTATCAAACTTTCAACTCCTAAAATTCTTGCATCACCAATATTTGCTCTTTCTGCTTTACCATCATCTCTTGTATAAATATTAATTCTATCATTATAAAACAACCCAAAAACATTGGCGTCATAAGAAAAGAAGTTTTTGTAATTACCACGAAAACCTGCATCAATTGTAAAACCATTTTCGTCAGAAATATCTGGCGAAATTTCAAAAGCAGGATTTGCCGTACTAATATCAGAAAAAGTTACGGAACGGTAATTTTGAGAAATATTACCGTAAAACTCCGTGGTATTATTCAGTTTATAACTTGTTCCCAATCCTAATAAAGCAAATGTTCTTTCGTTAGAATCTTCCACGTCATCTATACTTTCATCTATTTTATTTCCTGCAGCATCAAACTTAAACTCTTTAACAATCTCATCTCTTTTTGTATTGATATACTCCAATCTAAAACCTGGTGTAATTGATAGTTTATCATTTATATACATAATGTTTTCACCAAATAAAGACACATTCAAATTAGGGAATTTACTATCCGATTGCCTCGGATAATCTGGAGATTCATCTAAATACATCTTAAAATCGGCATCCGAACCATCAGATCCAGGACCTTGCATATTGGTATTGTTTGCTTTATAAAACTTGGTACCAATCAAAAAAGTAGATTTTTTATCAAACAAGGTATAATCACTAACCAAACGCGACTCAAAACCAAAGTTTTTGAAAGTACCTTTTATCAAGTCTCTTTCATCTCCAGAATCTGCTTGACTTACTCTATTTGTTCTAAATCCTAAGGCATCTCTAGACGCATCTAAACCAAAGAAATTAAAAGAAAAATTGGTTTTATCAGAAAAAGCATGTTCCCATTTTAGATTGTATAAAAACCATTTTACCTGAAACCAATTACGCGCTCTATTACTCTGTAAAGGATCTTCATTAAACATTCTATCTGTTAAACCACCTGCTTGTTGTGCTAAATATTTTAACACGGTAACTTCTGCAGACAACTTACTTTTATCGTTAATTTTATAGCCTAAATGTGCAAATACATTGGTAGATTCAAATTCTGAATTCGGTCTAAATCCGTCTCCTTTTTTATAATTTACATACGTGTAATAACTAAACTTTCCGTGTGTGTTACTCAAACTGGTAAAGTTGGTGTACAAACCGTAACTTCCAACAGTATTTCTAAAAACAATTTCTTGGTTTTCGGTTGGTTTCTTGGTTACAAAATTTACCAAACCACCAAATTGCGTTCCGTATTGCAAAGAAGCTGCACCACGAATTACTTGTATTTCATCTAACCCTTCACTTGCTGGAGTGTAATAACTTTCTGGATATCCTAAAACATCTGCGCTAATATCATATCCATTCTGACGTGTATTAAAATTAGCGGTTCTGTTAGGATCTAAACCTCTACCACCAATATTTAACTGCAAACCGGCATCATCATTCTGATAAATATTTAAACCTGCAACTTGATTAAAAATCTGACGCGCATTATTTGTTGATAAAGCTGCCGCAGATTGATTCACCAAAACGACTTCTGTTTTTTTACCTGCAAAAATAGAAGTTCCTTCTACATCTTTCAATCTTTTTAACTCAAAGACCTTACGTTTTCTGGCTTTTATTTCAATTTCTGATAATTCTTCTGAGAACGAGTTTAAAACAATTTTCACATCATTATAGGCATCAGAATTTAAAACAGTTCTATTTACTCTAAAATTATCAGTATAAAATACAAGAGAAACTGTTTCTTTATCAACCGAAAAAGAAAATTTTCCTAATGCGTCTGTTTGTGTTAATAATCCGCCAGATTCATTATAGATTTCTACATTTTTTAAAGCTTTATTCCCATCAGAAACTACGGTTCCAGATACTTTATATTGACTGTAAATTGCCGTTTGTAATAAGGTAAGAATGATAAAAATGATTCTAAATTTCATATACTTAAATTCCTTTAATTTTTATTTTTGATGAAAACGGAATAATCCAATCTTTGTGTTTAAAGCTTTCTTTTTGTTGATACAAATCTACCTTTGGGTTGATGAATCTTGTACTTAATCGTCCGTTTAAGGCGACGTAACTTTCTGCAAAAATAGCAATATTTTTATGTCCCTGACTTTTAAAATGATCGCCCAAATAATGCACGTATTCTAAAATAAAATCAGGTTGATAACTCATTTGTTTTTCTTGAAATGTGGTTAAAAAATCTTTATTATCCACCATAAAAGAACGGCCTGTTTTTGTATCTAACACTCTAAAGGTTGTCATTCCTGCTTTTTCCATTAACATAACTCGCCAAGAAAAACGATAACCTTCTTCTGTCCAAAATAATTCTCCCGGATACAATAAAGATCTAAAAGGCATTAGTAATTGAATTATTAAAAACACGCCTAAAATTGGTAAAACCATTTTCCCTTTAAAAGTTGAAAACGTATAGTTTTGATTTAAAACAACACCTCTCGACTGCGCTCTAGGAGATAAATTAGTTCTCGATACAATTTTTCGTTCCTCAAAATCATTCGAACTGACATTTAGGATATATCTTTTTATAAAAGCTATTATTTTCTGATGAAAACCAGCATCAAAAAATATCAATGTAGAAATAATCATCACAAAAGGAAACATACCAATTGGGAACAGAATCCTTGTAAATACATGGAAAAAAACCACTAAAACAAACGCAAAAACTCTTGTTCTTTTGTACAATAATAAAAACGGAATGGTTAAATCATACAACATACCAGACCAACTCATGGCAAAATGAAACCACTCTTGTTGCATAAAAGTATTTCCAATTAAAGGAAAATCATATTTAGATGGCAACCATATTTTTAGAGGCATTGCTCTAAACATCCAATCTGAATTTAGTTTTGCCAAACCTGCATAAAAATACACAACGCCTAAAAGGATTTTAATAATATCAATAGTCCATTTTGGTATGTTTGTATATTTCTTTTTGTTGATTAAATTATCAACAGAAAAAGTAGCATTTGCAGGTAAAAAAATAAGTACAAAACTAAGAACAGTAATAAAATAATAATGGTTTAAATACGTGGTTTTATCCATGAATTCTATATACGTAAAGGATAGAAAAAAGGTAATTATTGCCAATCTATATTTATAACCAAACGCTACAAAAAGAGCAGATAAGCCACAAATAATAAACAGCAAATACGTGTAATTACCTATTGGTTTTATCCAACTGAATCCATAATACGTAAAATGAAACTTTGGTTCTAGATACAATGTTTCAATCCAACCGTTTGCCCAAAAACGCACAATACTAGCAAACATCATAAAACCAAAAAACAAACGAAAAACAGCTAAAGGAGCTGCATTTGTTTGTTCTTTAAAATTGTAATTTAAAAATTTCATCAAAATAAAAAAAACTGAAAAAGTTCTGTACTTATCCTGCAAGGTTTCAAAAACCTTGTAGGTATATTATTTCTATCTTGGTAAACATCTTTTATAAACACCTACAAGGTATAAAAGAAAACCTTCCAGGAGAAAAAATCCGTTCAATAGATTAATATGTATTAATCTCCATCTGCATCAACATAATCTACACTTATATTAAAAGCCTGTAACATATCAACCTTTAATAAAATAACTACTTTTTGTAATTCATCATACGCCATTGTCATTGCAGAATTATCTGTATTAATTTGTGTAGAAAAACTATTGTCTAATTTGTTAATTTCTATATTTGCAAGTCTAAATTGAGTCTTTATACCTGCAACAATATTCCCACCATTTAAAGCTTCTAAATATTGTTGAAAACTAGGGCCAACAGTTGAAGAACTGAAATGTTTCCCTTCAAATAAATCTTGAACCGCAGTTAAAGCTTCTAAAGCTAATTCTTTAGAAACATTATTTTTATAAAAACCTTCTACTTTTTCAGGCAAAGGTGTTGCAGAAAAAATACCTGCAGGTATTCCTATTTTATTTGCTCTTAATCCTTTTTCGTAGTAAAAAATATAATCATTAATTAGCATGTTTACAGCACTGTTTACGGTATTAGAAGTACTTGTAACAAAACTATCTCTTTGTGTTTTAAAATCTGAAACGACACTTGTAGTAAGTGTATTCATTTTATTTAAAACGTCTGTAATGTATTTTTTATAATTGTCTTTATTGGTATCTGTAGTGTATTTAGCTAAGATAGTTGCATCAGAATCTGCGACACCATACAATAAATAGTCTAATGCAGGAAAACCTTGTGCATCATGATTATTAGCACTATCTAAATCGTACACTCCATTAGATATATTAGTTTCTACATCTGCAACCGTTAAAGGGTAAATATTCATGTGAAAAGAATATTGAAGCTCGTCTGCTTTACCAATATTAAACATTTCTATATGTTGCCAAGTTTTGTATGCTGTTAACCAAGAAGTTCTTAAAGCGTCTAAATTTACTTGATTTGGAGTTGTAGTAAATGTTTCTCCTGCAGTTTTTAAAGCGGTCATTTTTGAGCTAAAATCATCATAAGCAGGAACTATAATATTATCTGCAATATTTACAAGCATTGCATTTCTATCAAAACTATCTTTTACTTTTGGTTCTCCTTCATCAGAAGAATTACAAGAAGCAAATAAAGTTATGGATATAAAAAGGATACAAAAATTTTTAATCATCTTATTTTTATTAAATCTAAATATAAAGCAAAAATAGTAAAAAGCATTTAAAAAAATACTTTTTACTATTCTTAAAAAGAACTATTAAGGTATTAACTACCTGCCTGTAAAACTGTAAAATTGAATTTAGAAGCTATAGTTTCTGATACCTCATCTAAAGTTGTAGTTGTAACATCCCAAAAACCATTACCAGATTGTAGTGTTTCTAAAATTGTATCTACTTCTGTTTTTGATAAATATGGTTCTGTAGAGTTTGGTTGTCTTGTAAATTGTAAGCTATAAATAAAACCTACTGCTTCTGATAATGCGTGAAAAGCAGCTGCTTCATCTACACTTAAAACAGCTTTACCTTGTTGTAAATAGTAAATACCTCTTACTGCAATAACTTCAGAAATTTTTTCTTTTAAAATTGCTACCTGACGATCTCTAGTTATATAATCTTTATTTACAATTGCTGCCCTACCTAAAGTAAAAGCATTGTAAATATCTGCTGCAATACCTGCAAAATCTTCATCGTCATTAACTCTGCTTAAATATTCATTTAAGAAACTGTCGTTATTTAAAACGGGAGAAGTAGCATCTGCCTCTAAAGCGTATAAATAACCAAAAGCTTCATCCCATTTATGTTCCATGGTGGTGTAGTTATGATCTCCATCTAAAGTTTCATTATCGTTATCTGTTCTATTAGACGCTTCATCTAAAACAGCAGTACTTAAATAATTATTTAAAATTTGATCTACCACTAAAGCTCCAATTAAACCTTTATTAATTGCTTGGTTATACTCTAATCCTTTTGCATTAATATATCTTAAAGATCCACCACCTGCTTGTTGAATTTGACCTGCAACACCTGCAGAAGCATTTACATTCCAATTAGGAAAAACCTCGGTTACTTGTAAAGAAATCCAAGTATCAAATTGTGTTTTTATAGTAGAAGCATCTGTAGAGTTTGCTGCATAAAAATCTGTAGACGCTGCCGTTTTACTTCTAATACTTTTATTTGATTCATTTAAACTTGCTTCAGAAAAATCTAAATTCCCTTCTGAATGGGCAAATTTACTGTTTAAAGAAGTTACTGTTTCTGTAGGTACTTTTAAAGCATCTAACAACTCTTCTCCCATTTTAATTCTTGTCGTTTGGCCACCATAACTTACGGTAGATTCTCCGTTTCTAGAAAAACTATAGCTTGATGGTGAAACTGTTGGGTTTTCATCATCATTACTATTACAAGATATTAATGTTGCTACAATTGCTAACGATAGGATTACTTTTTTCATTTATTTAGATTAATTACAAATAATTTTCCGCAAATATAAAATTGATTTTTACATTGACAAAGTTTATTTAGATTTAATTTAAATAAAACCAACATACAACAAGTAAATACCTAAAAATCAGTTAACAACTTATAAGTTTTCAAAATAAGCAACAACAGCTTTTCTAATATCATAAGCTAATTCTTCTTTTTGGGGAGTATATACAGCAAGTATTTCTTTATTTTCTTTTGATAAAAAAGGAATATCAAACCCTTTTAATAAATAGTCAGAAAAAGCAACCGTATACGTTTTATTTACGTTTAATTCTTCACTTTTAATCATCCACTTCTCACCTACTTTCTCTGCATTATAACGTTGTAAATAAGCGCCGTTGCCTACAGCTAAAACACCATAATCTAAAACACGTTTTAATAGTCTTCCTTTTATTTTAACTTTTAAAACTTCGCCTCCATAGGGCAATACTCTAAAAATATCTACTGCAGTTATATGACCACTTAATTGGTCGTCAATTCTTATAGAACCTCCATTCACCAAAGCACAATCTACTTCATCATTAAACGCAAAAGACATTGCTTTGGTTATTACTAGACCTAAATTTGTTTGTGTACTTCTAATGGGTGTATCTCTACCATCTAAAGGTATTTTAGCTTCAAAAATAACTGCTTCTGGGTTCTTAATAATTTCTTTAATTTTTGATGTTAAAATGGTTTGCCATTTATTTACAATTTCGGCTATTTTTTTATCCGACTTTATTGTTGAATTAATTTCTTTTAATTCTGATATCACTACTGTTTTCTTCGTTTTTTTATCATAAGAAATTCGATGTACATACATTGTTTTTGCATTAGCATCTGCTTTAGCTATAATTACCTTTCCTATAGTGTCATAAGAGTTAGTGTGCTCATGACCTCCCATAATTAAGGGTAAATTAGGTATTAACTTTGCTATTCTTTTATCATTAGTTAATTTAACATGTGTTAAACCAAAAACTACATCTACAGAATCTTTTATAGCTGCATAAGAAGCTCTTGCTTTTACAAACATATTACCGTATTCTACAAACTCTTTTGGGTTAGAAGGTATACAAACACTTATAAAGCCTACTTTTATTTTGGTACCGTCTTTATCAGAAAATTCTTTAATAAAAGTTTCTCCTATATGTTCTTTTTGTCCGTTTATTTCTTTATAAAAAGGAATTGCTGCTTCTCTTGTTGTTTGTTTTACGTTGGCAGTTATCCAAGGAAAATTGCTTTCGTTTAATCTTTTCTGAAGGTCTTTTTTAGAAACATCAAACTCATGATTACCAAATGCTACCAAATCGAAATTCATAGCATTCATTACTTCTACCATTTGTTTTCCTCTTACTCTTTCTCCGTCTACTTTTATGGTACCTAATAAAGACGGATTTAAAAAATCGCCTGCCATAAAAAGCATGGTATTTGGGTTCTCTTTTAATAATTCTTTGTGTACCGTTTCTACTCTTGCCATTCCGCCATATTCTCCACCTTGTATGGGTGCAATTTCGTAGACATCATTTAATTGTAGAAAAGTAAAGTTTATTTTACCATCATCTTTAGAGCAAGAAATAACTACGAATATTGATAGAAAAAATGGAAGTAATTTTATAAATTTCATTATATATGGGTTGTTAGCTTTGTAATGCGTCTGTTAATTTTAAAAACGGATATAAGGCTTTTAATTTTTTTAAGATATGATGAGAAGTTAAAACAGATTTAGCTTGAAATTTTTTACTTTTCTCCTTTCAGATTATGTAAATTTTAGTCACTTCAACTTTAAATAAAATCTTAAATAAAAGTCTCTAATGCTTTGTTATAAGCACTTTCAAAACTCATTGGTTTTAAATTAGTATCTGCTTTTTGAGCTGTAAAATAACTCAATAATTTTTCTGTTGGCATATTACCCGTCAATTCATCTTTTGCCATTGGGCAACCACCGTAGCCTTTAATTGCACCATCAAAACGGTTACAACCAGCTTTGTAAGCTGCGTCTACTTTTTCGTGCCATTTATCTGGTGTAGTATGTAAATGTGCGCCAAATTCTATTTTTGGATAAGCAGAAATTAAATTCGAAAATAAATAATCTATTACTTCTGGCGTAGAACTACCCACGGTATCTGAAAGAGATAAAATTTTAACGCCCATTTTAGATAATTTTTCTGTCCACTCACCTACTATTTCCACATTCCAAGGATCTCCATACGGATTTCCAAAGCCCATAGATAAATAGGCAACCACTTCCTTGTTGCTTTTATCTGCAATATTTAAAATGGCATCTAGGGTTTCTATAGATTCTGCTATTGTTTTGTGCGTGTTACGCATTTGAAAGTTTTCTGAAATTGAAAATGGATATCCTAAATAATCAATTTCTTCAAACTGAGAGGCATCATCTGCTCCTCTTACATTGGCTATAATGGCTAACAGTTTACTTTGGGTTCTAGACAAATCTAATTTTGATAAAACAGCGGCAGTATCTCGCATTTGCGGAATTGCTTTTGGAGAAACAAAGCTGCCAAAATCAATCGTATCAAACCCTACTTTTAATAAAGAGTTTATATACAATGCTTTTTGTTCTGTAGAAATAAAATGGCTTTTTATTCCTTGCATCGCATCACGCGGACATTCTATGATTTTTACTTTTTTCATCAGAACCAAAGATAGAAATTCTAATGAAGTAGCAAAACATTTTTCAATTGATTATTACCTGCTTTTTGTACTTTTGCTTTTATATGAGCAAATCAAAATATATTTTACCAGTAATCATTATTTCTCAGTTTTGTTGCACCTCTTTATGGTTTGCAAGCAACGGAGTAATGACAGATTTAGTAACTAGTTTTAACTTAAGTGATATTGCTTTAGGCTACTTAACCTCTGCAGTGCAATTTGGCTTTATTATGGGTACGTTGGTATTTGCTTTGTTTACCATTGCAGATCGGTTTTCGCCATCTAAAGTGTTTTTTTTCTGTGCTATTTTAGGCGCGTTTTTTAACTTGAGACTTATTTTTGAAAATCAAACTTTTTTAACACTAATAGGAATGCGTTTTTTAACCGGGTTTTTCTTAGCAGGAATTTATCCTGTAGGGATGAAAATTGCTACAGATTATTACAACAAAGGCTTAGGTAAATCTTTAGGTTATTTAGTTGGTGCATTGGTTTTAGGCACTGCTTTACCGCATTTACTTAAAGATTTAATGCAAAATTATACATGGAAAACAATTATAGTATCCATCTCTATTTTAGCTGCTTTTGGCGGATTATTAATGTTACTTTTTGTGCCTAACGGACCTTATAGAACTGCTGGGAAAAAATTAGATATTACCATCTGTTTTTCCATTTTTAAAAACGTAAAGTTTCGAAAAGCTGCTTTTGGTTATTTCGGACACATGTGGGAACTCTATACTTTTTGGACTTTTGTGCCCATTCTTTTAAAAATCTATGAGAATTTACATGCTGATGTTTCTTTTAACATCCCTTTATTATCATTTATAATTATTGCAATTGGAAGTATATCTTGTGTAATAGGTGGTTATTTATCTGAAAAACATGGCCCAAAGAGCATTGCTTATTTAGCCTTATTTTTATCTTGTATCTGTTGCCTTATTTCTCCGTTGATGTTTCAACTAGCTAATGAAAACCTGTTTATAGCTTTTTTACTCTTCTGGGGAATGGTTGTTGTTGCAGATTCTCCATTATTTTCTACTTTAGTAGCTCAAAATGTAGCTTCAGAAAATAAAGGAACAGCGCTCACCATTGTTAATTGCATTGGTTTTGCCATTACTATTGTTAGCATTCAATTAATAAGTAACTTTAAAAGCATTACAGATTCTAATGTTATTTTTGCGCTGTTAGCTATTGGACCTATTTTGGGTTTATTCACTTTTTCTAAAAATCGTGTTAGCTCATAAGTTAAAATTATCTAGATACAATTTTGCAAAAAGCAAAATTACTTGATGTGACAACTCCACACTAAACCCAATAGCACGAACTGTAAGTTCGAGTGAAACTTCTTTTCCAGAAATTTTGTATCGAGAACATTTTGTGTCTTTTTCAGATATTACATTTATCACAAAAAATAAAGGATAGCAAAACGAATTGCTATCCTTTATTTTTATATAAACTTCCCGAAATTTAGAGAGATAAGTTAAGTATTATGATTGTAATAAATTTTCTCCCTTTGGCAGAAATTACAAATAATTATCTAAACTTTAGTCAAAACCCAAAGTTGTACTTCTTCTAAAGGAGCTTCTTTTTTGTTTCTTTTTGTTTTATCAACCGTAGGTTTAATTGTTTTCTTTAAACATTTTTCTAGTTTAAAACGAACTCCTTTAGCCAATTCTTTTTCAATAGGATTTTCTTTTGTCAGCTTTTTTATTTGAGCAGAATTAGAGAATAAAATCACTAACCTTCCATCTTCAGCTAATCTATTACTTGCTTCTGCAAAAAACTTAGGAAACAAGTTTTTATTATAATAAACAGCTTCATCTATATTTTCTTCATTAGAAATTGCAGGTAACCAAGGTGGATTAAAAACAATTAATTCGGTTTCTTTCTCTATTGTAGCAAAAAGGTTTCCGTGTTCTAACTCTATTTTACGAGACAACTTAGTCTCTCCCATAAATTCTTTTAACCCCAAAATTGCATTTGGGTTTGTATCTGTACCAAATACTTTCTGAAAACCATGTTGCACCATTTGAAAAGACAAAACTCCACTACCAATACCAACATCTATAGCAGATTTCTTCGGTCCTTCGTATCGTTTTAACCAATTATCAAATAACGTTAAATGATCGAAACGAGTAGGAAAATATGTACCTAAATAAGGATGTACTTTGTTTCTTAAAACAGGCACTTTAATTCCCTTATTATACTTTTGCCAAGCACTGTTTAGTCTTTGAACTTCTGGAAACGTTAATAAAAAATTATTTTTATTTGCATACAATTTAGAAAACCAACCAATTTTAGGTGCTTTGTCTACCACCACTTTTTGATTTTTAATTTGTAATAAAATTTGATTAGAAAGTGTATGATATTCTACACGAAATGCATGTTGCTCTTTAATTGTTTTATTTGGCAAACGGATTTTTAAATGTTTTTGCAACTCTTTTAAAAGTAACATTCCGTTGCTATAAAATTCCGTAATTAAAACAGATTTGCCTTCTCTCATCGCATAAAGCGTTTCCCTTACATCTGTATTGCTATCGAATTTTATTAGATCATCACCAGGGTGAATTGGTGTTGGTTTGTTTATTTGCAGCGCTGAACTCATTAATTTATGTGGTATTATATAGAATTGCAGATACTTAACATTTACAATTCACGATTTTAAATAATAAAATTAGAAAAAAATAGCAGCAATCTGAATACAAATTTTTGCTAAATAATATTTTGCAAAGATACTTTTTAAAACCTAGTATTATTACTATTCTTAGAATTAGCAAAAAAATTAAAATATCACTTTTTTATACTTTCAAATTAGCAGTTTTATTAACCATTTTTTATAGAATCAATAAAAATAATTAAAGAAGTTTTTTGAGATAGAAATAATGATTTTTTATTCGGATATTTGTTTCTTATTCTTACTTTTTAATAGTAAATAATGATAGACAATACTACTTTAGATAATTTAAACAACTCACTTTCTGGTGATGTTCTTTTTGATAAGTTACACAAAACATTATATGCAACAGACGCTTCTGTTTACAGGAAAATTCCATTAGCAGTAGCATTTCCAAAGGATGAAAAAGACTTAAAAACCCTAATTGCCTTTGCAACTAAAAATAAGATTACTTTAATACCTAGAACTGCCGGAACTTCTTTAGCAGGACAATGTGTTGGTGACGGACTTGTAGTAGATGTTTCTAAGCATTTTACCAATATTATTTCTTTTGATGAAAAAGCAAAAACAATTACGCTACAACCTGGTATTGTAAGAGATTCTTTAAATGTGTATTTAAAACCATTTGGTTTGTTTTTTGGTCCAAACACCTCCACCTCTAACCGTTGTATGATGGGTGGAATGGTTGGTAATAACTCCTCTGGAAGTACTTCTATAAAATATGGAGTAACACGTGATAAAGTTTTAGAAATTGATGCTGTTTTAAGTGATGGTAGCACTGCTATTTTTAAAGAAATTAGTGCTGCAGATTTTATCAAAAAAACGAAAGAAAACACACAAGAAGGAAAAATATACAAAAGTCTTTTTGATGAACTTTCTATAACAGAAAATCAAGAAGAAATAAAGAATGAATTCCCTAAAAAAAGTATTCATAGAAGATGTACCGGTTATGCGATTGACGAGTTATTAACGTCAGACTTATTTGGCGGAACTTCACCAACCATAAACGTTGCAAAATTATTAGCAGGGAGTGAAGGTACTTTGGCTTTTTCAACGTCAATTACCTTGCAATTAGATGTGCTTCCTCCTACAGAAAGCATTATGGTTTGTACACATTTTAAAACCGTAAATGAAAGTTTAATTGCCACAGTAATTGCTATGAATCACAATTTATATAATTGTGAGTTAATGGATAAAACCATTTTAGATTGTTCTAAAAACAACAGAGAATTAGCTAAAAGTCGTTTCTTTTTAAAAGGAGATCCAGAAGCTGTTTTAATGCTAGAAGTTTCTGCAAACACTATTGAAGAAACAGAGGTTTTAGCAGATAAATTAATTGCCGATTTAGAAAAAAACAATTTCGGCTATCATCATCCTAAAGTGTACGGAGCAGATATTGCTAAAGTTCATTATTTACGTAAAGCTGGTTTAGGTGCTTTGGGTAATATTGTTGGCGATAATAAAGCGGTTGCTTGTATAGAAGATACTGCAGTTGCTTTAGAAGATTTGCCAAATTATATTGAGGAATTCACTCAAATTATGGCTAAATATAAGCAAAACGCAGTTTATTATGCACATGCTGGCGCTGGTGAATTGCATTTACGTCCGATTTTGAATTTAAAGAAAAAGGAAGACGTTGTTTTATTCAGAAAAATTACAACGGAAACTGCCGAATTAGTAAAAAAATACCAAGGTTCTTTTTCTGGTGAACATGGAGACGGAATTGTGCGTGCAGAGTTTATTCCTTTAATGATTGGTGATAAAAACTACCAGTTATTAAGACGAGTTAAAAAGGCTTTTGACCCAAACAATATTTTTAACCAAGGAAAAATTACAGATGCTTTTTCTATGGATAAAAATCTTCGATATGAAATTGATAGAGAAGAACCAGAAATTAAAACCATTCAAGATTTTTCTGATAGTGAAGGAATTCTAAAATTAGCAGAAAAATGTAATGGTACCGGAGATTGTAGAAAACCTGTAGAAGCTGGCGGAACGATGTGCCCTAGTTATAGAGCTACCAAAGACGAAAAAGACACCACTAGAGCAAGAGCAAATACGTTACGTGAATTCTTAACAAATTCCGACCAAGCAAATAAATTTAATCATAAAGAATTAAAACAAGTTTTCGATCTATGTTTAAGCTGTAAAGCATGTGCATCAGAATGCCCAAGTAATGTAGATATTGCTACAATGAAAGCAGAGTTTTTATATCAATATCAAGAAACAAACGGGTATTCTTTTAGAAATAAAATGTTTGCAAATAATGCGAAATATAATAAATTAGGAAGTTTAGCACCTTCTATCACTAACTTTTTTACCAATTCTACACTAGCTAAAAAGGTTTTAGGAGTTGCGGTAGAACGTTCAGTTCCTAAATTAGCGAATCAAACTTTAGAAAGTTGGTTAAAGAAACATCACCCAAAAACATCTAAAAAAGCAGTTTATTTATTTAATGATGAATTTACCAATTTTTACGATTCAGAAATTGGACAAGATGCTGTTATTGTATTAGAGAAATTAGGCTACGAAGTAAAAACCGTAAAACATGATGAAAGCGGTAGAAGTCATATTTCTAAAGGATTTTTAAAAGAAGCAAAAGCCATTTGTAATAATAATGTTGCAATTTTTAAAGATCTTGTTACAGATAAAACTCCTTTAATAGGAATAGAACCCTCTGCAATTTTAGGTTTTAGAGATGAGTATATTCGTTTAGCTGATGATAAAACATCCGCAGAAAAAATAGCGAAAAATGCTTTTACGTTCGAAGAGTTTTTAGCAAAAGAATTAGAAAAAGGAAATATTGATACTTCTTTATTTACAAAGGTGTCTAAGACTTTAAAAATACATGGACATTGTCATCAAAAAGCATTGTCTAGCACGCAAGCTAGTTTTCAAATTTTAAATATTCCAGAAAATTATAAAGTAACCATTATTAGTTCTGGTTGTTGCGGAATGGCTGGTTCTTTTGGTTATGAAAAAGAACATTATAAGGTTTCTATGCAAGTTGGTGAAGATACTTTGTTTCCTAAAATTAGAAATTGTAGTTCAGATACTGAAATTGCTGCTGCAGGAACAAGTTGTAGACATCAAATTTTTGATGGTACAAAACGCATCGCAAAACATCCAGTTACGTTGTTAAGAGAAGCTCTTATCTAGTATTCAGTTTTCAGTAGCAGTTTGCAGTAAAAATAGCCTATTTAAATAGTACAAATTGAATTCGTTATATTTGCATAAACAACTAGTAATCAGTTGTATTATTATTTATACTTTGCTCAATACAAGCTTTATCGAATACTTCTTTTTAACAACTGAATATCCTTCGACAAGCTCAGGAGGACATTTTGAATTTTAATTGTTTTACGACATTATAAAATTCATTTGATATTAGAAAACATAAAAAGAAGACCCAAGGTAATTAAGTAAAATTTAAAAGATATATAACGGAAATATATGAAAAGCAATGATTGTAAAATCGTTGCTTTTTTGTTACTTTGAAAATAGAATTCGACCCTAAATATTAATAATCATGGCAAAATACAAAGCAGATTCAGAGAGGTACAATAAAATGAACTATAGAAGAACAGGAAATAGCGGTTTGCTGTTACCTGAACTTTCTTTAGGTTTATGGCATAACTTTGGTAAAAATGACGATTTTGATAATGCAAGAAACTTATTAAAATGTGCGTTCGATAATGGAATAACCCATTTTGATTTAGCTAATAACTACGGACCACCTTATGGTTCTGCTGAAAAAACTTTTGGAAAAATCTTGAAAAAAGATTTCAAAAAGTATAGAGACGAATTGATTATTTCATCAAAGGCAGGTTATGATATGTGGGAAGGTCCTTATGGGAATTTTGGTTCTAAAAAATATTTAATTTCTAGTTTAGACCAAAGTTTACAGAGAATGAATTTGGAGTATGTTGATATATTTTATCATCATAGACCAGATTCCGATACACCATTAGAAGAAACTATGGGAGCTTTAGATTTAATAGTAAGACAAGGAAAAGCATTATATGTTGGCTTGTCTAATTACAAACCTAAAGAAGCAGAAAAAGCCTTTAAAATATTAAAAGACTTAGGAACTCCATGTTTAATTCACCAACCAAGATATAGTTTATTTGACCGTTGGATAGAAGATGGACTTTTAGGTTTATTAGGAAATTCTGGAGTTGGAGCCATTTGCTTTTCTCCATTAGCACAAGGAATGTTAACGGATAAATATATTAACGGATTGCCAAAAGATTCAAGAGCTGTAAAAGATGGACGCTATTTAAAAACAGATAAAGTGATGGAAATGCTTCCAAAAATTAAAGCCTTAAATGAAGTTGCTAAAAGCAGAAATCAGAATTTAGCACAAATGGCAATTTCTTGGATTTTAAAAGATGATAGAATTACATCTGTTCTAATTGGGGCTAGTAAAACCGAACAAATTTTAGACAGTGTAAAAGCTACTGAAAATACTGTTTTTTCTGATGAGGAACTGACTAGAATTAATTCCATTTTAGCGTAAAATAAAATGATAAAAGCTTCTTTAAGTTTTATAAATCTAAAGGGCTCTTTTTTTATTATCTACTAACAAAAGTAGATTATTTATTACATAAAAAAAAGCTCCTTTAACAAGGAGCTTTTCACTTTTTAATACTGCACTCTTTCTTTTCCTAAACTCTTCCTTTTTCATACAATTTTTATTATTCAGAAAGTTGATCATCTGCAAGTAAAGCAAAGAATTTATCTAAATTTGGTAAAATTACAATTCTAGTTCTTCTGTTTTTTGCTCTATTAGCATTTGTAGTATTTTCTACTAAAGGCATAGTAGAACCTCTACCTGCAGCAATCAATCTACTCCCCTCAATATTATATTTACTTTCTAAAAGACGTACAATAGATGTTGCTCTTTTTACACTTAAATCCCAATTGTCTTGTACAGTTACATTGTTAATCGTTCTAGAATCTGTATGTCCTTCAATCATAACATCCATACTTGGTTCAGATTTTATAACTGCTGCTAATTTTTCAATTAAATTATAAGCACCACTTTTTACCTTATAACTTGCTGTGTTGAATAGTAATTTATCCGAAACAGAAATCATAACTACAGTTTGATCTATATCGATATTTAAATCATCAGAATCTGATAAATCAGAAGTACTAATTTTATTCTTTAAGTTATAAGCAATAGCAAGGTTTAAAGAATCTTTTAATGTTTTTGCACCAGAAAGTAATGTTGGATCTACTTTAGATAAAGTTGCTCTCATTCTCTCTCTCGTTTTATTAGAGATAACTGCTGTTTTACCAACCATGTCTAACTTTACATCATTCGCATCTTGTAAACTAGAATTATCACTTTTTAAAGAATTAATTTTTTCATTATAATCCGCTACTCTATTCTCAATTTTAGCAAATTTCCCCTCTAATGCTTCTTTTTCTAAAGTAGTTTTTTGAAGATTTCCTTTTGTATTAATATACTGGTTTTCTAAAGTAACATACTTTTTTTTAGAAACACAAGATGTTGCTAACAAAGAAATTGCTACAACAGGAATAATAAATTTTTTCATAATTAATTAGTTTAAATGATATAACCTTTAGCGGTTATTTTGTTATTTAAAAGTTACTACTATCAATAAAACAACTCAATTTATAAATACCCTACCTTAAAAAGGTGTTTTTTTAAACTAAAAATTAAAAAAGTCCATAAAAACTTAATTTTCATGGACTTATAATATTAAAAAAATATAAAATTTTTATTGTAACGAACTCAAACTACTTTTAATCGTTTCAATTTTAGCAACGGTATCTGCTTCTTTTTTACGTTCTAAAGCCAACACTTGTTCTGGTGCATTAGACACAAAACGCTCGTTAGACAATTTCTTTGTAATACCAAATAAGAAACCTTGGGCTCTTTTAAGCTCTCCTTCTAATTTTTTAATTTCTGCTTCTACATCTATATTTTCTATAGAAATTGGTACAAAGTATTCATTAGATTTAACTCTAAACGAAGCGCCTTCTACCTTTTCTGAAACGTAGTTTATAACCGATGTATTTGTTAATTTCTGAATAACAGCATCAAATTGTTTTGTGCTTTTATCATTATCAATTACAAATAACTCAATGGCATCTTTAAAAGAAATGTTCTTATCTTTTCTGATGGTTCTAATTCCTGATACAACTCCGGTTGCAAATTCAAAATCTTCTATAATTTTTGCATCAAAATCTTTAATTACAGGATATTTTGCAATAATTAACGCTTCTTCTGGTGTTCTGTCTGTAATATATTGCCAAATATCTTCCGATAAAAATGGCATAAACGGATGCAATACTTTTAAGTTATTTTCTAAAACTTCTATAATAGCATCAAACGTAGTTTTATCTATTGGTTGTTGGTAAGCAGGCTTAACAATCTCTAATAACCATGAAGAAAAATCATCATTAATTAGTTTATAAATTGCCATTAAAGCATCAGACAAACGGTATTTAGAGAAATGGTCTTCTATTTCTGCCAACGTTTTTTGAAACTTAGCTTCATACCATTCTAAACCAATTTTAGAAGTTTCTGGTTGTGGTAAACTTGCGTCTACTTCCCAACCTTTTATCAAACGGAAAGCATTCCAAATTTTATTTGCAAATCCTTTTCCTTGCTGACATAAATCTTCCTCAAACATTAAATCGTTTCCGGCAGCAGAACTTAATAAAAGTCCAACTCGTACTCCATCTGCTCCATAATCTTCAATTAACTTTAAAGCATCCGGAGAGTTCCCTAAAGATTTAGACATTTTACGTCTTTGTTTATCTCTAACTAATCCTGTTAAATAAACATTATTAAAAGGCTTTTCATCTTTATATTCATATCCTGCAACAATCATTCTTGCTACCCAGAAAAATAAAATATCTGGTCCGGTAACTAAATCGTTTGTTGGGTAATAGTATTTAATTTCTTCGTTTTCTGGATTTCTAATTCCGTCGAAAACAGACATTGGCCATAACCAAGAAGAAAACCAAGTATCTAGTGCATCTTCATCTTGACGAAGATCTTCTATTTTAAATGAAGCATCAACTACGTTCTTAGAAATTGCTAATTTATATGCCTCTTCCCTATTCTCTGCTACTACAAAATCTTCTTTTCCGTCTCCGTAGAAATAAGCCGGAATTTGTTGTCCCCACCAAAGTTGACGAGAAATATTCCAATCACGCACATTTTCCATCCAATGACGGTAGGTGTTTTCAAATTTCTTTGGATATAAGTTGATTTCTGCATCTTCACCCAAAACTGCATCAATTGCAGGTTGTGCAAGATCTTTCATCTTTAAAAACCATTGATCTGACAATCTTGGCTCTATAACAGCTTTTGTTCTTTCTGATGTTCCTACTTTATTTGTATGAACTTCAGTTTTCACTAAAATACCTTTTTCTTCTAATTCTTGAGCAATTTCTTTTCTTACTACAAAACGGTCTTTACCTTGATAATGTAATCCGAAAGAATTTAAAGAAGCATCATCATTAAAAATATCAATTACCTCTAATTTGTGCTTGTCTCCTAAATTCTTATCATTTTCATCGTGTGCAGGCGTCACTTTTAAACAACCTGTACCAAATTCTAAATCTACATATTCATCCTCTATAATAGGAATTACTCTGTTAGATAAAGGTACAATTGCTTTCTTGCCTTTTAAATGCGTAAAACGTTCGTCATTTGGGTTGATACAAATTGCAGTATCTCCAAAAATAGTTTCTGGCCTTGTAGTTGCAATGGTTAAAGTATCCTCAGATCCTTCAATTTTATATTTTAAGTAATACAAGTTTCCTTGTCTTTCTTCGTGAATTACTTCTTCATCAGAAAGTGTTGTTTTTGCTTCCGGATCCCAATTTACCATTCTGTAACCTCTATAAATTAAACCTTTGTTGTATAAATCAACAAAAACTTTTATTACAGATTCAGACATTTCTGGATCCATGGTAAATGCAGTTCTTTCCCAATCACAAGAAGCACCTAGTTTTTTTAATTGTTCTAAAATAATACCTCCGTATTCATCTTTCCAATCAAAAGCATGTTGTAAAAATTCTTCACGTGTTAAATCGCTTTTTTTAATTCCTTGCTCTTTTAACTTGGCAACCACTTTTGCTTCCGTAGCAATAGAAGCATGATCTGTACCAGGAACCCAACATGCATTTTTACCTAATAAACGCGCACGTCTAATTAATACATCTTGAATTGTATTATTTAACATGTGCCCCATGTGTAAAACGCCTGTTACGTTTGGTGGCGGAATTACAATTGTATAAGGCTCTCTTTCGTCTGGCGTAGAATGAAAATAGTTATTTTTCATCCAGTAGTCGTACCATTTACCTTCTACTTGGCTTGCATCATATTTAGATGGAATTGTCATACTTTGGTATCGTTTTTGATATATAGTTTGCAAAAATACAAAACTCTAATTTGTCGAGAAAATTAGTAGTAGATTTTTTAAAACAAATTATTAGTCATAAATTTACGGTATAAAATATTAAAATATGAAAGCTTTCGGAACATTATTAGTAATCTTCTTTATTTCTTTGTCTATAAACGCTCAAGAATTTAAGTTTGAAAAAGAGACCATTAACTATGGAAAAATTGAAAAAGGATCTGACAGAGAAAGAGTCTTTGTTTTTTCTAATATTGGTGATGAACCAATAGTTATTAGTAGAATTCAATCTTCTTGTGGTTGTACAATTCCTAAAAAGCCAGAAGCACCAATAATGCCAGGAGAAAAAGGAGAAATTAAAGTATCTTATGATACCAATAGACTTGGTGGTTTCTCTAAATCTATTACAGTTTTTTCTAATGCAAAAGAAGGAAATAAAGTAATTAGAATTAAAGGGATGGTAACAAAAGAACTTTCTTTAGAAAAAGAAAAAAGTATCTTAACAGATATTTAAACTATATTTTTTTTAGTAAACGAAATTCGAATTTCATTTTTACGCCATTGCGTTTAATTGTAATTCGAATTTTCTTTTTATCTCTTTCTTGAAATTTATGAGTAATATCTTCTATCTTTAATTCATGCGCTAGTTTGCCATTTATTTTAAGAATAATATCTCCTTTTAAGACACCTGCTTTTTCTGCTGCTGAGTTTTTTAACACATGACGGATAACAAAAGATGGTTTAAAATTAAAAGAATAACTAGTTACAAATGCTACCGAATTTCTGTTTAATTCTTCTTTACCATAAACACTGGTAAACTTTTCTAAAACTTCTTCTTTTACCAATTCTTTTCCATTATAAACAACATCTAACCCACTCATATTATAATTAAAGCCAGCAGAAAGAGAGCCATTCTTTTTTAAAGTGATTTTTTTATGCGGATAATCAATCCAAACTTTAAACCTGCTTAAAACACCGCCACCAACACTACCATTTCTTGCTTTAAATTTTCTAGCATTATGTGTAGATGCCGAATCTAAAAAAGAAACCGTTGGGCTTTTAATTACAAACCTACCTAGTTTAAATTTTGGCACCCTACTTCTATTACCAAAAATAGGTCCGCTTAAACCTTCGCCTAAAATATCATTAAAAAAACGTTTGGGTGTTCTAATCGATTTCTTAGAGTTTTCGAAAAGCCACACAGCATCACTTCCACCAGAATCTACCAATAATTTTACCTTTGTAAATGTACCTCCAATAGTATCTAAAAGAACCTCCGCATTAATATATGGCTTTTTACGGTAAAACTTAAACGGAATAGTTTCGCATTTTTTACACTTTCTGTATGTAAACGTTTTAGGATTGTAAAAGTGAATCCTTTTTGACTTATAGTTAATTTTTACAATTACATTTTTTAATAAACTATACCCAATAATACCATGAATGGTAGTCCCCATTTTACTTGATAAATCAAAATAATCATTTAAAACAACATAAATAGTTTCATTAGTACTTACTAAGTTCTTTATTTTAAATGTATTCTTTTTTGAAATTAAAGCATCTACCGCATCACCATTACCTAAACCACGTAATTTAACATTTCTAGTATTTAATAAGCTAATACTATCATTTTCAAATAAATTAAATAAAATGGTTTTATTCACTCCTGTATCTAAAATAAAAGACAATTCCTTCCCATTAATTTCTAGAGGTATTACAATTAGGTTGTTAATTAATCTAAATTTAATTTGTTGTCGATACTTATTCCCTTCATTAAAAGTAAAACCCACCTGAGCATTAATTGTTAATGAAAATAAAAATGAGCATAGAATAAGAGCATATTTTTTTATCAAGTTGCCTGTTTTTAGAACATATACAATATACAACTTAAGTTTTTAACGTTAAAAAACACACAATCATCAACCTACAAAGTTTCTTTAATATACTCTATTAAATAAAATATATTTCGGAAATTTGCATATACAAATATTTAAAACATAATTATGCCTGCAATATCTAAGAAAGGATTAAAAATGCCAGAATCGCCAATTAGAAAATTGGTACCATATGCTGAAGATGCAAAAAAAAGAGGTGTTAAAGTATTCCATTTAAATATAGGTCAACCAGATATTAAAACACCACAAGTTGCTTTAGATGCCGTAAAAAACAATGACATACAAACATTAGCGTATGCACGTTCTGAAGGTTCTGAAGAATATAGAAATAAACTAGTTTCTTATTATAAAAAACATAATGTTAACGTAACTGCAGACAATATTGTAGTAACAACTGGTGGTTCTGAAGCCTTGCTTTTTACTATTGGAAGTATTACAGACCCGGGTGATGAAATTATTATCCCTGAGCCTTTTTACGCTAATTACAATGGCTTTTCTACTGCTTCTGGAGTTACAGTTGTTCCTGTAATTTCTAAAATTGAAGACAATTTTGCATTGCCAAAAATTGAAGAGTTTGAGAAATTAATCACCAAGAAAACCAAAGCAATATTAATTTGTAACCCAGGTAATCCTACCGGATACTTATACTCAAAAGAAGAGATTCAGAAATTAAAAGAAATTGTTTTAAAACACGATTTATTTTTAATTGCCGATGAAGTGTATAGAGAATTCACTTACGATGGTTTAGAGCATACTTCTGTAATGGCTTTAGATGGTTTAGAGCAAAACTCTATTGTAATAGATTCTGTTTCTAAGCGTTATAGTATGTGTGGTGCAAGAATTGGATGCATTGTTTCTAAAAATGAAGACTTTATAAAAACCGCTATTAAATTTGCACAAGCACGTTTAAGTCCGCCAACATATGCATTAATTGCCAGTGAAGCTGCTTTAGATACACCTCAACAATATTTTGATGATGTAAAAGAAGAATATGTAGACAGAAGAAACACTTTAATTAAAGAATTAAACAAAATTGAAGGCGTAAAAGTAGCCAACCCAAAAGGTGCTTTTTACTGTGTTGCAGAATTACCTGTAAAAGATTCAGATCATTTTGCAAAATGGTTATTAGAAGACTATAATTTGAATAACGAAACGGTTATGGTAGCCCCTGCAAGTGGTTTCTATTCTACCGAAGGTGAAGGAAAAAATCAAATTAGAATGGCGTACGTTTTAAATAAAGTAGATTTAATTAGATCTGTAGAAATTTTAGGTGAAGCTTTAAAAGTATATAAAGATTCGTTATAGTAAGACTTATAAAACATTAAAAAACCAAATAAAGTTGATATTATAAAATAACTATTATGAAAGATGAAAAGAAAAAACTAACTTCTGTCTCAGGAAGACCTATTGCAGAAAATCAGAATGTAAAAACTGCCGGAAAAAGAGGTCCTATGCTGTTAGAAGATTATTGGTTTCTAGAAAAATTAGCTCATTTTGACAGGGAAGTAATTCCGGAAAGAAGAATGCATGCTAAAGGTTCTGGAGCCTTTGGATCATTCACTGTTACACATGATATTACCAAATATACAAAGGCAAAAATATTTTCTGAAATTGGTAAAAAAACAGAAATGTTTGCCCGTTTTTCTACAGTTGCCGGAGAAAGAGGTGCTGCAGATGCAGAAAGAGATATTAGAGGTTTTGCCATGAAATTTTATACAGAAGAAGGAAATTGGGATTTAGCTGGAAATAATACGCCAGTTTTCTTCCTAAAGGATCCATATAAATTTCCAGACCTTAATAAAGCTGTAAAACGTGACCCTAAAACAAATTTAAGAAGTGCAAACCATAATTGGGATTTTTGGACTTTATTACCTGAGGCGCTGCATCAAGTTACAATTACAATGAGTGAAAGGGGAATTCCAAAATCATTTAGACATATGAATGGTTATGGAAGCCACACCTTTAGTTTTTTAAATGCTGCTAATGAACGCTCTTGGGTAAAGTTTCATTTTAAAACTGCACAGGGAATTCAAAATTTAACAGATGCAGAAGCAGAAGCTATTGTTGGTAAAGACAGAGAAAGTAATCAACGAGATTTATTTGATTCTATTGAAAATGGAGATTTTCCAAAATGGAATTTAAAAATACAAATAATGCCAGAAGCAGATGCTAAAAACTATCGCTTCAATCCTTTTGATCTTACAAAAGTATGGCCTCATGAAGACTATCCATTAATGGATGTTGGTGTTATGGAATTGAATAGAAATCCAGAAAATTACTTTGCAGATGTAGAGCAAGTAGCATTTAACCCTGCTAATGTGGTTCCCGGAATTGGTTTTTCTCCAGATAAAATGTTACAAGGTCGTTTGTTCTCTTACGGAGATGCACAACGTTATAGATTAGGTGTTAATCATTATCAAATTCCTGTAAATAAACCAAAATGTCCGTTTCACAACGCACATAGAGATGGAGCAATGCGTGTAGATGGCAATGAAGGATCTACCATACATTATGAGCCAAATAGTTATGGGCAATGGGCAGAAAGCAAAGAGTTTGCAGAACCTGCAAGTCCTTTAGATGGTGAAGCTTTTCATTATGATCATAGAGAAGATGATGATTATTATACGCAACCAGGAAATTTATTTAGAATGATGACTGCAGAACAACAACAAGTTTTATTTGAGAATACAGCACGTCAAGTTGGTGGTGCAGAAAAATTTATTCAAGAAAGACATATTGGTAATTGCTACAAAGCAGACCCTAATTATGGAATTGGAATTGCAAAAGCATTAGGTATAAACCCTGCTGATTTAGATTTATCTTAAACAGAATAGGCTTACAATAAAAAGTATCGTTAATGGCGGTTTTAGTCTTAATTTTAACACTTTAGCATGTATTAAGTCAAGCGCTAAAGAGAAAGTTAAATACAGAGGAATCCGCCACTAACCATACACAAATGGTTGTAAAACATTTGATAAAATTAACAAACAATGAGAAATATTTTAAGTTTAGTGCTATTAATTAGCATTTTTTCGTGTAAAAATTCTGAAAAAGAAAATAATCAGAATCAAAAAGAAACTGAGTTAACTCAGCAAGAAAAGAACCTGGAATCTAAAACTACAGAGCTTGAAGTAAGTGAGCAAGTATTAGCACTTAATGCAGAAGTTAAGAACAACGTTATTCATTGTGAAAATGAAAAGTTCTCTATTAAAGTAGACAACCTTAAAAATGGAGATTTAAGATACACTTCTTGGGATAAGCCAAGATCTACTTCTAACAAACCAGACCTTGTTCTTTATGACGGAAAAGTTGAACAACAAGGAACTAGTGGAGGATATCATTATGTATTTAAAAGTGGTGAATGGAAGTATATCATTGAGAATAACTTAATAGGAGAAACAAAGGAATCAATGGGAGTTTTTTTAAAACTACTTAAAGATGGAGAACAGAAAGGGTATTCTAAAATGAATGATTTGACCATAAAAAAGAATTATGATCTTAAAACTTACACAAATAAAGAACTAATAGGAAACTGGTCTACGCCACATTATGCGGTTAGAAAAGTAACTTTTTTTGAGAACGGAACATTTTTATTTGAAAATGGAGATGGAGATGGAGAAAATCTAAAAGGAAAATTTGAGCTGAATGACAAATCTGTAAGCTTAAATTTCGATAGTGGTCTTAAGAAAGTATTAAAAATTGGACGAGGAAAAGAAAACACAAGTTTTACTTTAATTGGCGAAGGAGAAAACTTTGTTAAAAAATGGAAAAAATAAAAAGGTTTTACACTAACTAGTATAATTAATTACTGGTTTTAGTAAACTTAAAGAAAGTCTTCATGGACTTTCTTTAAGTTTTACCAACAATAATTGCTCTTGTAAAGGTTTTAAAGAGTGAATTTAAAGGAAAAACATAGAATACCGCTTCGTTAACAAAGAATTCCGTTTAAAGCAACATAAATATTAATTGTGAATATTCAAGAAAATACATCCTTAAAAAATTACAATACATTTGGCATTTCTGTATATGCTAAACGTTTTATTTCTATTGATTCTGTCTATCAATTACAACAACTTTTAAAGGTTGAAAAAGACCTTTTTTTAATTTCTGGAGGAAGTAATATGTTACTGACAAAAGATATTGAAAAACTAGTAGTACATATAGATATTAAAGGTATTTCTATTGACAATGAAAATGAAAATGCTGCTTATATTACCGTAAATGCTGGCGAAAATTGGCATGAATTTGTGTTGTGGTGCGTTTCTGAAAATTATGGCGGAATAGAAAACTTGTCTTTGATTCCGGGGAATGTGGGCACCTGCCCTATTCAGAATATTGGTGCTTATGGTGTGGAAGTAAAAGACACCATTACAAAAGTGGAAGCATTAGATATTGAAACTGGTAGATTGGTTCCGTTTTCTAATGAGGACTGTAATTTTGGCTACAGGAATTCTATTTTTAAAAATGAAGTAAAAGGAAAATATATTATTACTTCGGTTAGTTTTAAACTGACTAAAAAAGACCATAACTTAAACTCTTCTTATGGTGCTATTAATACAGAATTAACATCTAAAAATATTATAAAACCCACTTTAAAAGATATTTCTGATGCTGTAATTGCTATTAGAAAATCGAAGCTTCCAGATCCGAAGGAAATAGGTAACAGTGGTAGTTTTTTTAAAAACCCTGTAATTGCAACTACGCAATTTTTAGAGTTGCAAAAAGATTTCCCAACGATACCAAGCTATAAAATATCTGATTCTGAAGTAAAAGTGCCTGCTGGTTGGTTAATAGAACAAGCTGGCTTTAAAGGAAAACGTTTTGGTAATTACGGTGTGCATGAAAAACAAGCCCTTGTATTGGTAAATTACGGAAACGCTACTGGAAACGAAATTTATCAGCTTGCTGAAAAAATAAAAGAAACCATCTTTAAAAAGTTTGGTATCGCTTTAGAAATTGAAGTGAATATTATTGCATAAAAAAGAAACTGTCTCAAAAAGCAGTATTTTTGTCAATATTAATTTATTTCAGCCCCTTATAAATACTAAAAAGCAATAGATTAAGATGCTGAAACGAGTTCCGAATGACAAGCTATATTTTTTAAAATAGTGTCTTTTTTTTTAAAAATTACTGCTCTACTTGTAGCGTTTTAATATCAGCAATTAATTGTTTTACAGAATTTTTATTTAACCCATTATAAATACCTCTTATGTGTTTATTCCTATCGATAAGAATAAAGTTTTCTGTATGTAAAAAATCATCAATTCCTTTTGGTTCTCCTAAATCTTCTTCAACAAAATAAGATTTTCTACCTAAATCGTAAATTTCTTTTTTATCACCAGTTACCAAATGCCAATTTTTACCAATATTTTTATCTAAGGCATATTTTTTTAATTGCGCTACAGAATCGATAGAAGGAGTTACTGAATGAGATAACATTAAAACACTAGTATCATCTTTAAAAGCATCTTGTACAAGTGTCATGTTTTTTGTCATCATTGGGCAAATACCCGGACAAGTTGTAAAGAAAAAATCTGTTACATAAATTTTACCTTCAAATGTTTTTTGAGTGATATTTTCTCCATTTTGATCTGTTAAACTAAATTCTGGAATGGTGTGAAAAGATTTTAATTCATCACTATTAGCATCTATCCATTTTGGAGTAAAAGATGCTTCATTATAATAAGGCAAAGTATCTACTCTACTTAAAACGGTTTCTTTATTTGTGTTCTTACAACTGATTGTGGTTACTATAATCAATAATAAAAAAAATCTACTTACTATTTTCTTCAACTTTTTCATCTTTTAATTGGTAACATAAATTTGCTCTTTGTAAGCCAAAAGTTCTTCCGTTTTTAGCTTCATAATTAATATAAATTTTCCCGTTTTGCAACCAAGCTTGTTGCAAACCATTTTCTTTTCCGTCTGTTAAATTTTTCCGTTTCGCTAATTGCCCGTTTATAAACCATGTTTTTTGAATTCCATGTTTTTTTCCGTTTACATAATTAGACTCTAAATAAATATTTCCATTCTTAAAATAATGCAACTTTAAACCATGCAATTTATTTTGAACATAATGTGCTTCCATTTTTATAGTTCCATCATCAAAATATTTAAACATTTCCCCTTGCCTTTTTCCATTAAAAAAACCAGTTTTTTCAGATAAAACTTCATTCTTATTATAAGTAATAGCATAGCCATTAAAAGGTTGGTCTTTATAAAACCATTGTCCTTTTAAAGGATTCAATTTTACTTGCTCTTTAGGTATCAAAATGTTTACAATCTCTTTAGTATTTATAATAGATATGTTTTTGGTAGTTTGATTTTTACAACTACCAAAAACACATATAAATACTAAAAAAATATATTTATCTAATTGCATTAGGTGTTCCTTTATATGGGCCAGGAAAAACAAGATATCTTCCTGTTGTTGTATATAATTCGTTAATAATATGATAATGATATTCTGCTGTTGTTGTATGTTGTGTTGTACTTGTATGACCGCCAGAAGTATCTAAATCTGTTGGATATGTTCCTGTTGAGTTACATTTTCTTCCATAGATAAAAAAACCATCAGAAATAATACCATTTAATTTATCATCGTCATCAGAAAAAGCTAAAGGCTCTAAATGATAGTGATAATCTGTTGGGCCAATATGTGCACCCGAATAATCTAAACTTCCTGCTGCAGCATCTAAAGCACCATTTCCTTCTTGATCATTATAAAGATAAGCACCACTTACAGCAATACCAATTGCACCTAATTGTGTTGCTGTTGTTGCACTTGCTAAACTAGCATTTTGAGAGACCGTTAAAGTACTTGAATTATCTCTGTTAGAAGTATCAATTCTAGTTGGTGTCATTTGAGCTTCACTTGTAACTGTTGGTGCTATATATAATGGGTGACTTTCGCTCCAATAAGGAGTTTTGTGATTTGGTAAACCTGTAGTTTCTATTACTACATTTGATCCTGAAAGATAAATTGTTGTTTCGTTTTCATCAAAATCTGCAAAGGCATTATGTAATGTTCCTGTTGTTTCTTCTTGTTCTTCTTCTCCTACAACTTCATCATCTGAGCTACAAGAAACGATTCCTGTAAAAAGTATTGCTAAAAGTACTGTGATTTTAATAAATTGATTTTTCATTTTTTAATGGTTTTTTAGTGTTTTATATTTAGATGCTTAATTAAAACAAAACTTGCGTTTTATTTAAATTAATTGTGTTTAGGCACTCTTTGTCCTTGTCTTTGCCCTACATTTCCTAATTCTTCTTTGGTTAAAAAGCCATCCTTATTTTTATCTATACGATCAAAATTTTCACTTAGAGGTCCTTTTGCTTCGGCTTTACTTACTTTACTATCCTTATTAGTATCCATCATTTTTAAAATTTCGTCAAAACTTGGTTTCCCTCCTTGTTGTTGATCTCTTGATGGTCCTTTACGCTCTTGCTGAGTAACTTCTCCCATTAAACATCTACTGACATAAGGAAATTCATTTGTTACCAAATACATATATTTTCCGTTAATTGTAATTCCATTACATTCATCTAAATCTCCTGAATTTGCTACATATTCGAAGTCAGCACCAAAAGTTCCATCATGATGCCCACCAACAGAAATATCTATCGTTTCTTTTGGGTTTGTATAAGCACAATCTTCTCCTTCTCTTGTGCCGTCTAATAATTTAAAACTTGGTTTATACTTTCCGTTTTTAGAATAATACATAGGAAAACCATCGTGTGCAAAACCAATATGGACTAAATCTTTGCCAGTATCAAATTTCTCAATAACAGAAGTAGGTTTACCATGATAATGATATGCGCCTGTTGGTTGTACATGCGCATGATTATAATCTAAACCTAAGTCTATTAAAGCTTGTAAAGCTTCAACTCTATAATTTTCGCCAGTTTCACAAACTACAACTTCTGCAGTTCCTGGTTCAAACTTAACACCATTTAAAGCAACTCCTGGTTCTCTAACCCAAGTAGATTTTCCTGTATACTTTGGATTTATTGGAAATGTATACGTTCTATTTTGTGCAGAAATTGTATTCGGGTTTCCAGAATTTGGGAACTCGCCAGTTTTATGGTTTGGTAAAGCATTTGTTACCATTTTACGTTCCGATGCTTTTACAGTAACAATTGTTTTTGTTCCGTAAGTTTTATCTACTAAACTATACGAATCAAAATAATTATTTTTTTCATGCACATGTACTTCCACATTTTCATCATGACTATGAGCGTGAGTCTCTTTATTTTTTTGACTTTTACAACTAACAAACAAACCGCTTACTAGTATTGCAATAAAATATTTCTTTATCATTTTAATAAGTTTATAAAAGTTTAGATGTTTTTTTTTTGATAAAACTTGCGTTTAATATTTTATAAGAAAAAAGCTTCGCAATTTCTTACGAAGCCTTCAATCAATCGAACTCAAATTTTTAATTTATTAATCTAAATAATTTTCTACAGCAGTTTTTCTACTTGTAACATGACTTTTTAACTGGTTAACAGCAGTTTGAAATTCTGAACTATTATTTAAAAAAGTATAACCACTTATTTCTGAAGTTGCATGTTCTTCAATTAGTGAAGCATACGTGCTGTATAAATTTTGAATAGTAGTTTCATTAAATGCTCCTTCAACTACTTCTTTTACATACACATCGTATTTTGCTTTGTAAACTTCATCTTGATATAAATAACCTATTAATGGCCATTGTGCTGCATTTAATCCAGAGAAATCTAATGGTAAAGAACCGCCTTGTTTACCTTCTTGCAATGCTTCATTATTATCCCAAGGAATCCAAGTTAATTTACTTGTTGTAGGATCATTGTACATAAAATAATTATGTGTCATTCTACCATAAGTATCCCAGTTTTGTACTACAGTGTTTACAGCCAAATACTTTAAAAAGATATCTGTATTAAAAACAGCCTCTAAGCTTGCTCTCCAAGTTGCCGCATCTGTAGTTCTAGTTTCATCGTGTAAAATGGTTAATAAACTCTGTACATCAGAAAAATCTGCTTCATCCTCATTATTTTTCTTCACATATTCATCTTCATCAAAAGTAGCATTTGCAAAAGAAGCTGCATCTCCATCTGGTTTGTATAAATTTCCTTCATCCGAAGAAAATTGCGTATCTAAAACAGTATCATCTACTTCTTCTACCAAGGTATACAACCCAAAATATTGTGGGCCATCTCCGTAATCTACATAAACCGTATAAAAAGCGGTGTGAGATGCTGCTAAACCAGCATTTCTAAACACATCTGTAGCTACTTTTTCTCTTAACATAGATTTGTCATCGTAATTATTTTTAAGACTTAATTTTTTAAACCCATAAAAACGTTGATTTTTTATTTGTGGATACTCATCTTCAAATTCATCAAAATCTAATTTGAATGATAATTTTAAAATACCTGCTTGCCAACTAGATTGTAAACTAGAATTCCCTTTAAAACGCAAACCAACTCTATACCATTCTTTACCTTCATAAAACACTTCTCCAGGAACAAAAATAGGATCTATATCTGTAGTTGTAGCTCCTCCTCCTGGTTGTTGCCCACCAGGTCTTCCCGGACCACCTTGTCCGCCAGAACTAGCGTTAAAGGTTCCGTAATTTACGGCCATATCATCTAACATATTTTGCCAGCGTTCTGCTGTTATTACTAAATCTAACCTTTTTACAGTATTATCTTCAAAGACTTCGTTAAAATTCGCATCAGCATCTTTACTATGCGTTTCGGGAGTCCAATCGGTAGCATCAAAATCAGTGTCGTCTATTGTTACTATAATTTCCTCATCTTCTTTAACTTCTTCTGTAATATCATTACTTGTACACGAAAAAATACTGGTTAGTATAAATGTTGATAAAAATATGTATCTAAAATTTCTCATTATCGTTAATTTAATCAGCTTTTATTATTTTTTTAGTTTCTTGGTCTTTGTTGTCCACTTGGTTTTGGTGCTTTCTTTAATTCCTCTTTAGAAATATAACCATCTTCATTTGCGTCTATAGTAGAAAAACTTTTAGACAAAGGTCCTTTTGCTTCACTTTTAGATATTTTACCATCTTTATTCGCATCCATTTGTGTGAAAATAGTTTCTAAATTTGGACGATCACCGACTCTCTTTTGTTCTGATCTTACTGTTTTTTCTGTTGTTGCTTCTGATGATGATTTACAAGAAATTACTAGAGTTGAAATAGTAAATAATGCTGCTATAATAATGTGGTTACGTTTCATAAAATATAGTATTTAAAGTTTTTAATATTTTTAAACTAGAGATTTCTTCTCTGTTTTAACTTTAGATGTTCTTTATTTATAAAACTTGTGTACGTTAACTTTACTTTAACAAAAAAGCCTTATTAACTAAATAATAAGGCTTTTTTTAAATTGATTAAATCAATAAATTTTATCTTGGAGGTGGCGGCATACCTTCTCTTCTTGGAGGAGGATTTCTACCATCTCTTGGCGGTGCGCCTTCTCCTGCTCTTAAAGCTCTTTTTAAAATTTTATCAAACTTTTTTGTTTGCTCAACAGTACACAAAGTTCTTACACTTTTAAAAAAACGATAAACTTCTGCATCTTTTTTTGCTGATAAAACACCTATTTTACTTGTTAATGAATCTATATTAATAGCTGATTTATTAAAAGAATTAAATAAAATATCTTTTTGCTTTCTAGTTTCTTCTTCTAAACTTCTCATAAAATCTCTATGAGTTTTATCTAATTCTTTAAATTTTTCAGCTTGAGAGTCCGTAAAATTTAATTGCGTAGTTAAGAAATTATTTTTCTGATGATCTCTTTGGTTTTCATGAGGTTTCGTTACCAACATAAAAATTAATACGCCATTTAAAAGTATTAATAAAAACAATAAAATAGGAAGTAATTTTGATTTCATATCTTTTAATTTAAAATTGAATCATTATCCGTTTGTAAAGAATAATCTTGTGCAAAAAGTTCAATGTCTGATGTTGTACTTGTACTTTCTTGAAAATTATTAAAAGCATAGAAAATAGTTCCGAAATTTAGCAACAACACAATACTTACCGTTGCCAATTGCAATTGCGGCGTAAACCAAGAAAAAATAGATTGCTTCACTTCTTTTTCTTCATTTAGTTTTTGCAGAACTTTATGCTTAAAAAAATGATTTACGTCTACTTTTTCTATCGTTTCTAATGCTTTAAAAGTAGCTGCTACTTGCTGATTAATATCTTCTTTATTTTTCATACTTATTTGTTCTTAAAACAATTACTATTTATTTAGATGCTAGAAATCTTAAAAACTTGCGTTAGTTTTCTAATTTATAAAAATTTTCTAATTTAACTTGTAAATTTTTCTTAGCTCTAAACATTAAAGACTCTACAGATGATAAACTTTTACCTGTAATTTCTACAATTTCTTGATAGCTTTTATCATCAATCTTTGCCAAAGTAAAAACCACTCTTTGCGCTTCTGGCAAGGTATTTATCGCCTTAAAAATAATTGCTGATTTTTCTTTATTCTCTAATAAAATTCCCGGGTGGTTTACCTCTGTAAAATAACTAGTTTTATCTAAAGGAATTTCATTACCTAAGATTGTTTGCATAAATGCAAATCTCTTTTTCGTATTTTTTTTTCTAATAAATTCTAAGCACTTATTTGTGGCTATCTTATAAATCCAAGTAGAAAGTTTAGAATCTCCTTTAAATTTATGTATCGATTTAAAAACTTCTAAAAAAACTTCTTGCGCAACATCTTCTGCATCTTCTTTATTTGGGATAAAAGAAATACAGGTACCAAAAACTTTCTGCTGATAATCATCTAAAAGTTGACTAAATGCAGACTGTTTTCCAGCTGTTAATTGCGTTATAAAATCTTGTTCGTTCAAAGAGTATTTTATCAAAAAAGTAAACATACAAAAAAAGACTGCTTGTTAAAACAGTCTTTTCTAAATATATGTAATTATAAATTATTTTGTCATCGTTACAACACGCTGCGGTAAAGGAGCTTCGTAACCTGCATTCCCTAATGCTTCTACAATTTCTTGTCTTGTGTCCCAATAAACATCCCAATAGTTTTCGCAATTAGCATACGGTAAAGCCAATAACTCAACACTATTTTGGCCTAAATTATTAACAGCAACTCTAGGTACATTTGTTCCTATTTGCAAAACATTTTTATCTTTTTTAAGAACATCTAATACAATCTCTTTTGCTTTTGCAATATCCGAACCATATCTAATAGCAAACGGCATGTCTATACGTAAGTTTCCTATTTTAGTTAAGTTGGTAATTTTATTAGAAGTAATTGCCGAATTTGGTATAATCTCCGTTTCATTTTGAAACGTTTCTATAACCGTTACAAAAACAGAAATTTCTTTTACAAAACCAAAGGCTCCGTTTGTTTTAATTAAATCGCCCACCTTAAAAGGTTTAAAAATAAGTAACATTATTCCAGATGCAATATGCCCTAAAGAACCATTAAAAGCAGCACCAATTGCCAAACCAACACCTGCTAATAAAGCTGCAAAAGAAGCCATTGGCAAACCAACAATACCTGCTATAGAGATAATTAACAATAACTTTAAAAGAAAACCAATAGTTGTTAATAGAAACGGTTGTAAAGTTTCATCTAATTTTGTTCTTTCAAATGCTTTAGAAATTCCTTTCATTATCATTCTAATAATCCAAAGGCCAATAATTAAAGCTGCAAGAGCTCCTATTAATTGAAGTCCCCAATCTCCTAAACCAGCAGATATTGAATTGTAAAAATTTTTTAAAGAGTCTGTAGTTGTATCCATAATACTATGTTTAATTTGTTAATTATATTCATAATTTTGACACATCTAACTTTAAAAAGTCACTTTATAAATATCTCATATTGTTTTTTAAGAAAGCTTAAGAATTTGTACCTTTGTAGATCAAATTTTTATTATGAAATTATTATTTCTTACTTTAGGTTTATTAGCACTTGCAGTGGCAGGAATTGCTATAAAAATATGGGCAAAAAAAGATGGTAAATTTGCAGGTACTTGTGCAAGCCAAAACCCAATGTTAAACAAATCAGGAGAATCTTGTGGTTTTTGTGGAAAAAGCCCAGATCAATTTGATACTTGCGAAGACACCGAACATAACTAACTCTCGTTTTTAAATGATATTAACTGTACTCTTCTACTCTTTTGTAGTATTTACAGCAATACAAATTATTTATTATCTTCTTTTTTCTTCTTTTTTATTTAAAAATAAAAAGGATAAAAAAACTGACTTAGATATTCCTATAACTGTAATTGTCTGTGCCAAAAATGAAGCTCAAAATTTACAAGATTTCTTACCTTCTATTTTAAATCAAGATTATTCAAATTTTGAACTTGTTTTAATAAATGATGCTTCTTCTGACGAAACATTAGAAGTAATGGAATCTTTTAAAAAAGAGCATTCGAATATTAAAGTGATTAATGTAGAAAATATAGAAGCCTTTTGGGGTAATAAAAAATATGCCTTAACTTTAGGTATAAAGGCGGCTAAAAATGAACACCTCTTATTTACAGATGCAGATTGTAAACCTGTATCTAAACTTTGGATTTCTGAAATGGCTAAAAACTTTCATGAAGAAAAAACAATTGTTATAGGATATGGAAAGTATAAGAAAGAAAAATCATTTGTAAATCTATTTGTTCGTTTCGAAACTTTGTTAACTGCAATACAATATTTTAGTTATGCAAAACTAGGATCTCCATATATGGCCGTTGGCCGAAACTTAGCCTACCATAGATCTGAGTTTTTTAATGTAAAAGGTTTTATAAACCATATGCACATAAGATCTGGCGATGATGACTTGTTTATTCAAGATGCTGCAAATAAAGAAAACACTACTTTTTCCATCTCTAAAAAAAGTTTTACAGAATCTATTGCGCCTACCAGTTTTACCGAATGGTTTCGACAAAAAAGAAGACATATTTCTACAGCCAAACATTACAAAACACAACATAAATTCTTTTTAGGTTTATTCTTTGTTTCTAAAGTATTGTTTTACCTTTTAGCAATTTCATTGTTTGTCTTTTATCCTTGGAAACCTGTTTTAGCAATATTTTTAACGTATTATATAGTTCAATTTATTGTTATTGGTTTTTCTGCTAAAAAATTAAAAGAACCTGGAATCATTTATTTATTGCCTTTTTTAGAAATTGGGTTACTAATATTTCAATTTTCGATATTTATCACTAATTTGTCGTCAAAACCAAATCATTGGAAATAGACGATACTAAACTTACTATTAATATTACAAAAGCTAAAAGTGGAAATCAATCTGCATTTAGATACTTATTGGATACCTATTGGTCTGCTGTTTATAATTATCAATTAAAAAGAACAAAAAGCGAAAACGAAGCAGAAGACATTACGATACAAACGTTCTCTAAAGCTTTTGATAAAATTAATACTTTTGATGATCAGTATGCTTTTAAGACGTGGCTAATTACCATTTCTAAGAATGTTCATATAGATTTATTACGTAAGAAAAATAGATCTATTGCAACAGAAACCTCTAAAGAACAAGAAGAAAAGGCTTATTTAGTAGTAGATGAAAGTCCAACACCAGAAGATAAAATTATTACAGAACAAAATTTAGCGAAGTTGTTAAGAGATATCAAACAATTAAAACCTAAATACCAAGAAGTAATTCAGTTGCGTTATTTTCAAGAACTTTCTTACAAAGAAATTTCAGTACAAATTAACGAACCAATGAACAACGTAAAGGTAAAGTTATTACGAGCCAAAAAATTGTTAGCAGAGATTATTAAGAAATCTTAAATTAACAAAAATATTTGCTGTAAATAATAAAATCCATTTTATTATTTGTCTAGAAAATAGCTATAATTTGTCTATTAAGTTATTACATAAAAAAACACTTTTCTTTCTAAAAAAGGGAAAAAAATTAAGGTTAACTATCGTTATTTCTTTAATTTTATTTTTAATATTTAAAGCTATATTTTGTGATTTTAAAAACTTTAAAGTTAGAATATCAGGTGGTTTAAAAAAAAACGGCTATACCTTAATTATTCAAAGTAAACAGACTAATTACTTAGAAGTTTTAACCATTCATTTTTACTTTTTCCTTTGTATCTTTGCTTTTTAATTTAGAGATAAAATGGCAATAGAATCCGTAATACTTCCAGAAAAACTTAAAAAACCAAAATGGTTACGTGTAAAATTACCGGTTGGTAAAAAATACACTGAACTAAGAACTTTGGTAGATAAATATAAACTAAATACTATTTGTACCAGTGGTAGCTGTCCTAACATGGGAGAATGTTGGGGAGAAGGAACTGCAACATTTATGATTTTAGGAAATACCTGTACTCGTTCTTGTGGTTTTTGTGGTGTAAAAACCGGAAGACCAGATACTGTAGAATGGGATGAACCAGAAAAAGTAGCACGTTCTATAAAATTAATGAGTATAAAACATGCTGTAATTACTTCTGTAGATAGAGACGATTTAAAAGATGGTGGTTCTATTATTTGGGCAGAAACTGTGGATGCAATTCGTAGAGCAAACCCAAATACAACTTTAGAAACTTTAATTCCAGATTTTCAGGGAAACACAAAACAGATTGATAGAGTTATAGAAGTACACCCAGAAGTAGTTTCTCATAATATGGAAACTGTTAGAAGGTTGACTCGTGAAGTTAGAATACAAGCAAAATACGATAGAAGTTTAGGTGTTTTAAAATACTTAAAAGAAAACGGAATGCGAACTAAAACTGGTTTAATGCTAGGTTTAGGTGAAAAGGAAGAAGAGGTTATACAAACCATGAAAGATTTACGTGCAGTAAATTGTGATATTATTACTATTGGTCAGTATTTACAACCTACAAAAAAACATTTACCTGTTAAAGAATTTATAACTCCAGATCAGTTTAAAAAATACGAAACTCTAGGTTTAGAAATGGGCTTTATGTTTGTAGAAAGTGGTGCTTTGGTGCGTTCTTCTTACAAGGCACACAAACACGCGGTATAAGTATTTTTAAGTTGATAATAAATTAGCAAAAATGCTTATAATTTTACATAAAAAACGAATAAAATTTAACGATTCTCAGTATAGAGTCGTTTTTTTATTAAATTAATATAAAAATCATATTTAATTAACATATTATCATATAATACACTATTTTTGCACTCGCTTGAAAGAGCGCTATTAAAAACAACTTTGTAAACTGTTTTTGATGTACTTATTTGAATTAGTGAATAAAAAAACCATCTCAATTGAGATGGTTTTTTTTATGAAAATTAATAAAAGAAATTTTTAAATTACCTTAAAACAGCCTCTAAGTTTTTCTCAAAAGATTGCTGTAATTTTTGCATTATTTTATCTATTTGTTTGTCTGCTAAAGTTTTTGTTTCATCTTGTAATAAGAAACTAACTGCATACGATTTTTTTCCTTTTGGTAATTTATCACCTTCGTAAACATCAAATAAATCTACTTCTTTTAAGATGCTTTTTTCCGCTTGAAAAGCTAAATTATACACTTCATTAAAAGACACTTTAGAGTCTAATAACAAGGCTAAATCTCGTTTTACAATAGGGAATTTAGATAATTCACTTACCTTAACATTCTTATTACCTACTAATTTTAAAATAGTATCCCAATTAAAGTCTGCAAATAAAACCTCTTGCTTAATTCCGAATTCTTTTAATAAAGAAGCTTTAACTACACCAAATTCAACTAATTTTATTTTTCCTAAACCAAAAGAAATTCCTTCAGAAAAAATATCTTGTTTAGATGGAGACGATTTTATTTTATCTATACCTAACCTACTTAATAATGACGTTATAACACCTTTTAAGTAAAAGAAATCTGTAGTTTTACTAGCAACACTCCAGCTTTCTTTAGATCTGTTACCAGTAACAAAAAGCGTTAAGTGTTTATTTTCTTCATATTTATCTGCGTATTTATGATACGTTTTACCAAATTCAAAGAATTGTAATGAATTATTTTTTCTGTTAATATTATAACTTACAGACTCTAAACCACTAAATAATAAAGACTGACGTAGCACTTTTAAATCGTTGCTTAACGGATTTAACATTTCTACATTTGCTTCTTCATTAATATTCTCAGACAAAGCAGTATACTCTGGCTTTGTTAAAGAATTTGCCATCGTTTCATTAAAACCTAAAGCACTTAATTGGTTTGCAATAACGTTTTCTATCTTTGTTTCTTTATTAGAATCATAAGAAATAGATGTATTTAGTTTGTGAGAAAACTCAATATTATTGTAACCATATACTCTTAAAATTTCTTCAATAATATCTGCTTCACGCTGTACATCTGTTCTATAAGAAGGTATTGTTAAGCCAAGACCACCATTTGTTTCACTATTTATTTTAATTTCTAATGAAGCTAAAATATTTTTAATGGTTTCTTTTGGAATCTCTTGACCAATTAAACGATACACGTTATCGTAAGACAAAAAGACTTGAAAATCTTCTATTCTAACAGGATAAAAGTCAGAAATATCTGAAGCTAATTTACCACCTGCATATTCTTCAATTAATAAAGCTGCTCTTTTTAAAGCATATTCTGTTGTATTAATATCTATTCCACGTTCAAAACGGAAAGATGCATCTGTATTTAAAGCATGTCTTTTGGCTGTTTTACGAACACTAACAGGATTAAAGTAAGCACTTTCTAAAAATATAGATGTTGTATGGTCTGTAACTCCAGAATGTAAACCTCCAAAAACACCTGCAATGCAAAGAGGATTAGAATCTCCATCACAAATCATAATATCTTCGGCAGATAATTCTCTTTCAACTTCATCTAAAGTGGTAAACTTAGTACCGGCTTCTAATGTTTTTACAAGTATTTTATTTCCTTTTATTTTCTGAGCATCAAACGCATGCAAAGGTTGCCCAAGTTCATGTAAAACATAATTTGTAATATCTACAATATTGTTTTTAGGTATTATGCCAATAGCCTTTAACCTATTTTGAATCCATTCTGGCGAATCTTTTACTTCTATATCTGTAATAGTGATACCACAATAACGTGGAGTTGATTCTTTATTTTCTACTTCTACATCTATACGCAACGTTCTTTCATCTACATGAAAATTACTTACAGAAGGAGATATCAATTCTAATTTAAGATCTTTTTGAATTAAACCTGCTCTTAAGTCTCTAGCTACACCAAAATGGCTCATTGCATCAGACCTATTTGGGGTTAACCCTATCTCAAAAACATAATCTGTTTCTATTTTAAAAACTTCTGCAGCAGGCGTTCCTTCTTTTAGGTTATCATCTAACACTAAAATTCCGTCATGACCTTTACCTAAACCTAATTCGTCTTCGGCACAAATCATTCCATGACTTTCTTCTCCCCTAATCTTCCCTTTTTTTATTTTAAAGCCGTCACCTTTATCATCATATAAAGTAGTTCCAATAGTTGCAACTGGCACTTTTTGTCCTGCAGCAACGTTAGGCGCTCCACAAACAATTTGTACGGGATTTTCTAGACCTAAATCTACTGTAGTTATTTTTAAACGATCTGCGTTAGGATGCTGTATACAAGTTAAAACCTTACCAACAACAATTCCTTTTAAACTTCCTTTTATAGATTCTTTGGTTTCAATTCCTTCCACCTCTAATCCTAAATCAGTTAACAATTCTCCTGTTTTAACAGGCTCCCAATCTATCTGCAAAAATTGTTGTAACCAATTGTATGATATTTTCATATTATTTTTTTCCGGGTTTGTTAACTGCAAATTTACTTAAAATCTACTTTTTATCATCCTTTTTAATTCTAAAAACGCAAGTTTATTTTTAATATTTCTAAAATAAATTTTCATGCGTCTTTAAATCTTAATAATGTTGTAGAAAACACTGAATTACCAACTACTTTCTAGCAAATATTTTATTTCTGAAGAGCACCAATTATAGCCTCTTTTTTTAGTTTAAGATCTGTAATTAAAAAAAATTGCTACTTCTAAAGTTTAAATGTATTTTGATTACATTTTTTTTATTAAAAACAAAAATTAGTGCGTGAAAAAAGTTATAATAACTTAATTACACCACTAATTATGCATTTACAAAACTGGTTTCTAATATTTTAAATTGAAGAATTTATTGCATGGCTTTTTTTCGATAATTATCGAAAAAAACACTAAATAAAGTAAGTATCTTGTCTAATTTTATTTAAATATTTTTTTATCTACCTTCTTAAAAAAGAAGTAATAAATATAAGCAAGAGTAATACCAACTAAGGCTCCTACAATAATATCAATAGGAAAATGCACACCTAAATACAACCTACTATAAGCGAAAATTAATGGCCAAAATAAGATAAAGTAGATATACTTGTATTTATCTTTTAAAAGTAACACTACAAAAACAGAGAAAAAAGTTGATGTAGAAGAATGACCAGAGGTAAAACTATAACTCTGAGGAGTAATTAAAGTTCTTAATAAGTGTTTTATTTCTGGATCGTTATTAGGTCTTAAACGTTGGACATTATTTTTAATTAAGTTGGTAAATTGGTCTGAAAATGCAACCAATAAAATCATGGAAAAAATCATAAATCCACCCTGTTTCCAACCATAAGCTTTAATGGTTAAATAAAAAATAAGAATAAACAATGGGCTCCAATAAAGTTGATTGGTAATTACCAACCAAAACGGATCCCATTGCTCACTCCCTAAACTGTTTAAGAAAATTAATAGATTTTTATCTAAATGTATAATATCTTCCATCTAATTATTTTCCTATTTTTAAAACTTCAACTTCAAAAACTAAATCAGATTTTGCAGGGAAAGGTCCGTATTTTTCTTCACCATACCCTAAATAGTAAGGTATAAATAAACGTACTTTTTCACCTTCATTCATGGTTAATACACCTTCTTTAAAACCAGCAATCATAGGTCTTTGAACATCATTTAACTGACATACAAAAGGCGTACTACTAGTTTCTGCTGTAGATTGAATCTTTTGCCCATCTGCAGTATACAATGTATAATTAATAGACAAAGGTTTGTTGTCTACTATTTTTTTACCAGAAGTTTTCTTTAGTTTTAATATTCGAAGTCCAGAAGATGTTTTCTTTGCTTTCGCTTCATCCATTTCTTCTAAAAAAGCTGCTTTTTCAACTAAATAATTAGCATATCTTGCTTTTTCTACTTCATCTTCTGCTTTCTTTTTATTTTTTTCTAAGTTTTCAAAATCTCCTAACTGGGTATCAAAAACTTCTGCAGCATTAAAATTATTTGCTTCAGTACCTAGTTTAAGAATCTTTACAGATAAAATAGTATCTTTTTGTACGATACTATTTACAACAGACATTCTTGTAGAATCTATTGCTCTATTTAACTGTAAAGAATCTTTAATTTTACTTTTTAATTCTTTTAATTGAAGTGTGTTTATTATTGTTTTACCAAATACAGCGTGTTTACCATCTAAATGCGGAATTGGTTTATGAGTAATAAAAAACTGAGTATTATTGGTTGTTGGTCCTGCATTTGCCATAGAAAGAATCCCTTTATCATCATGTCTGTACATTAAATCTCCATCTTCACTTTTTGGAAATTCATCACCAAAAACATAACCTGCATCTTTTCTTCCTTTAGCTGTAAAACCACCACCCTGAATTACAAAATTATCTACCACTCTATGAAAAATAACACCTTCATAAAAGTCTTTACCTTTTAAAGAATCTACTAACTTACTATTTGTTCCTTCTACAAGAGAAACAAAATTAGCAACTGTCATTGGTACATCTTCTGCATATAATTTTACTAAAATTTCTCCTTTATTGGTTAAAATTTCAGCATAAACTCCATCATCAAGTCCTTTGTACTTTTCTGGTGTAGTGCTACATGCAGTTAATAAAACAACAAATGCTATTAAGTATTTTAAATTCTTCATTCAGGATATTATTTTGTAATTTCTAATAATTCTACTTCAAAAATTAATGTAGAAAAAGGCTTAATATCTGCACCTTTTTGTTGTGCTCCGTAAGCTAATTCTTGAGGAATAAAAAATTTGTATTTAGAACCAACACTCATTAATTGTACACCTTCTGTCCAACCTTTAATTACTTGGTTTAATCCAAATTCTGCTGGTGTACCTCTTTCTACAGAGCTATCAAATACTTTACCTTCTATGTTCGTTCCATGATAATGAACTTTAACTTTAGTAGTTGGTCCTTCTGGCTTGTCTCCGTTACCTTCTTTTAAAACAATGTATTGTAAACCACTATCTGTAGTAATTACTCCTTCTTTTGTTTTGTTTTCTGCTAAAAAGTCAATTCCTGCTTTTTTATTTTCTCCAAACTTAGCTTCTGCTTCATTAGCTGCTTTTTCTTGCTGCTCTTTCATTTCTGCTGCTTGTTTCTTTTGAAAATATGGGCTTATTACAGACTGAATATCTTTAATGTCTATTAATAAATTAGTAGAATCTAAACCATTTCTAATAGCCTGTGTAAGAATATCTTTATTTACTTCATCGAAACCTGTTTTTAATTGACCAGACATACTTAACCCAATTGCATAACTAACAGAATCTATTTCTGTTTCTAAAGATTTTACTTCTTTTACTTGGTTATCACAAGATACCATAGATGCAACAACTGCTAATGCTAAAACACTTTTTACTACTTTCATTTTTACTTATTTATATTGATTAATGTTACTGTACTCTTAATTGATTGATTAATTCCTATTTTATTTCCATCTCCAGAAATGCCATAAGCACTATAAGACGGAATGACAAATGTAATGGTTTCTCCAACTTTCATCAACTTTATTCCTACTTGAAGTGCAGAAATAAAATCTTCTTTATCTACTCTGTATTCTTTTGTACCTAATTCTGCCTCACTATAGATTATATTACCTTGCAAATCAGCCACATTATACGTTATTGTTGCAATATCTCCTACTTGTGGAGTTGGAGCGTTTTCTGCTACTTTGTTAATATAGGCATACCAAAATCCATTAGGAGAAACTTGAAACGTTTTTGTAGAATCTTTTTTAATAATATCTAAAACCTTAGCCTCTTCTAAAGCGTTTAGCTTTATAGATTCATTAATGGTTTCTTTTAATATAGTTGTAGAATTCTTAGGATTAATAGGTCTTCTAGGTGCTATTTTAGAACAGCCTAAACATAAAATTAACGTAAGAACTAAAATTTTAATTTTCATAAGATGCTTCTAATTCTTTTTGATATTGTGGTAATAAACTAACAAATTTGGTCACGGTCTCTGCCATGGAAGCATCAGACCTTCCTCCTGCTGCATTATCATGTCCGCCTCCAGAAAAATGATTTCTAGAAAACTGATTTACAGAAAAAGCACCTTTAGAACGGAAAGAAATTTTAACCATTCCTTGCTCACTATCTTCTATAAAAATTGCGGCAAAAATAATTCCTTTTAAAGAAAGTGCATAGTTTACAACACCTTCTGTATCTCCTTTCTGAAAATCGAATCTCTTTTTTTCTTCCGAAGACAATGTAATATACGCTGTATTGTACGTTGGTAAAATTTGTAAATTACTTAATGCTTGCCCTAATAACAACAATCTATTATAAGAATTAGCATCATATACATTATTATGTATTTTATCATTTTTTGCACCTTTATCTATTAAAGCTGCAATAATTCTGTGCGTAGTACTTGTGGTAGATCTAAAGCGAAAAGACCCCGTATCTGTCATGATACCGGTATATAAACAAGTAGCAATGTCTGCATCAATTAAATCTAAATCGGCATTCATTTCTATAAATTGATACACCATTTGGCTTGTAGAGCAAATAGTAACATCTGAATACATATATTTTACATCATCTGGTTGTTGATGATGGTCTATCATAGCAAAATCGTTGGGATATTTTTCTAACGTTTTTTGCATATCAGAACCTACTCTATGTAATGTATTAAAATCTAAAAGAAAAATAAGATCTGATGCATTAATTGCTTTTTGAGATTGATTATTTTGCCAATCGAAACGATATGTGGTTTTTGAACCAGGCAACCAATGTAGAAATTCTGGATATTCATTGGGCACAACAACAGTTGCATTGTGTCCTTTTTTATCTAAATAATGTTTTAAAGCTAATGTAGATCCCATAGCATCTCCATCTGGATTTCTATGCCCTATAATTACAATATTTCTCGATGTGTCAAGAAAGCTCTTTAACTCTTCAAATCCTTTTAAAATCATAAGATGCGAAGATACAATTTAATAACATTGTTCAAAATATATTTTCTTTTACATTTCTGTTAAAATAAACCCATTTAGTCTTAAAATTTAACAATTGGAATCTACCTTTTAGTTGTTTTTATTTAGAATATTGGGCATCTTCTAATGAAACTTACCACAATAACATCAATTACTTTACTTATAGCCAACTTATAAATCCCTACAATAATTTCCTCTAAAAAAACGGACAAACACATATTACAAAATGTAGTTTTAGACTTATAAAATTCATTTTTAAGAAAAAAGAAATCGCCCTAGAAATGTTAGGTAAAAACAATAAATTACAACAAGAATTCACACAAGTTTGCCCTTAACTTGCAATTAACATTAAATAATGTACTTTTGCAAAAATATAAAAAATAGAATGGCAACAAATAGAACATTTACAATGCTGAAACCAGATGCTGTAGAAAACGGACATACTGGAGCAATTTTAGACAAAATTAACGCTGCTGGATTTAGAATTGTAGCTTTAAAGAAAACTCAAATGACACAAGCAGATGCAGAAACTTTTTATGCTGTACATAATGAGCGTCCGTTTTTTGGTGAGTTAGTAGAATTTATGACACGTGGACCAATTGTGGCTGCAATCTTAGAAAAAGAAAATGCTGTAGAAGATTTTAGAACCTTAATTGGTGCTACAAACCCTGCGGATGCTGCTGAAGGAACTATTAGAAAATTATACGCAACTTCTATGGGAGAAAATGCTGTACATGGTTCTGATTCTGATGAAAATGCACAAATTGAAGGAAATTTTCACTTTTCTGGAAGAGAGCAGTTTTAAGGATTTATAAAATTCTTAATCAAATATTTTAAAGAAACTCGTAACGTAATTGTTACGAGTTTTTTTTGTTTGAAACTTTTAGTTTGTATCTAAACGAATTTTTAGATAATTCAATAAATAAATTATCTTTACAGGATAACAGTAATATATAATGACACTATATCTAGATAATTTTACGGATATGAATAGTAAAAGTTACTATATAACGAGTTCTACGCAATTTGACCAAACCAACGAAAATTGTTCTTAAATTTAAAATTTTAGATTTTAAAAAAAGAAAAAGTGAAACCGAATTTGAAACAGAATTAGAATTGGAGAAATGGTTGAAAGACAATTGTTATCCTATGAACGAATATAGTATAAATGGAAATTTCATTTACGAAGGTTGTGGACTTAAAAATAATGGTGGAATTTATCAGTGGTATTTTATCGAACGTGTAGTAAAAACGACTATTAAATATTTCTCAACGGAAAAAGATGCTGTAAAATATGCTTTGAAAGAAATTAAGGCGGACGAACACGCAAAACTAAATCAAATCGGAATTTATAAAGAAAAAGAAGAAATTGAGAGAATAATATCTGAACTTGAAAAAAGAGAAGTGGAATATTCTACTGACAAAATTCCTTATGGCGGAATAAATGATTGGAGAACTCGAATTTTTGTAAGTGGTTGCGAAATTAAAAAAGTTGAGGATTTAATTCAAAATGAAGAAAAAACTACGTAGAACACCGTATAAACTTTATTGCTGGTTTTGGCTCACTTAGGAAATTCCTCCGGAATTTCGCCGTTCGTATTTTATTTACTAAATTCACTGCTTAAACAACGCAACAAAGCTTATACAACAACGTTAGGGCACATAAAAACGATGAAGCGTCCTAAAATAGGTTGACTAAAAATTAAACATTTAATTATAGTCACTTATGAAAACACAAAAAGAACACTGGCGAAAAAAAAAGCTATGAAAAAGTAACTTTAGAACTCAAATTATTCTTCGTTGACCAAATTCAGAATGGACAGATTTCCACAAACTTTGCTTCCAAAAAATATGATGTTCCTAGAACTACAATTGGGTATTGGATCAAAAAATATAGTACTTTATTCCAACAAAATACTGGTATGAGTAAATTAGATGAGATTAAAAAACTAAAGGAACGTATTGAAGAATTGGAGTTTGTAAAGGAATTTCAGCAAGATATTATTGCTGATATGGAAATCATTACTGGAGTCGATTTGTCAAAAAAGTCGTTACCCAAAACATTAGCAAAAGAGATAGAACTAAAGAAGAAAAACATTTTAAAAGAAAATGGTTCTATCAATGTTTTGGGATTAGTAAACAAGCCTTCTACAAAAGAGAAAAAGTAAAACAATGCAAAGCTATAAACGACACTAAAATAATTACGATGGTCAAAGAATATCGTAAAAAAGTAAGCTCCAGAACTGGGGGTAAAAAACTCTATAAAGAACTTAAAAATCAGTTGATAGAACAAGAAATTAAAATCGGTAGAGATAAGTTTTTTGATGTATTAAGACTGCATAATTTACTCGT
>NZ_WTLD01000049.1:0-926 GCF_011379025.1 Polaribacter sp. 11A2H | reverse complement strand
ACGAACGGCGAAATTCCGGAGGAATTTCCCAAGTGAGCCAAAACCAGCAATAAAGTTTATACGGTGTTGGCAGTAGTTATTTTTTTAAATATGAACTTTTGTAATCCTCTTTCTTAATATTTTCATCTTTAGTTAATTCTAAAAAGGATTTATCTAAATCTATATTTTTTCCAAATATTTGTTCATTTGCAGTAATCCTATTTTTCAAAGATATTAGTAAGTTGAAGTAACTTAAAAATGATTTCACTAAGAAAATATCTTCCTTTGGATTAAAATCATCTAACGATATTTTTTTGTCAGGTTTTAGATTTGGATAATATTTTAATAATTCATTTTTGGGATAAAATTGATTATGTTTTATTGAATTTGTAATTAAGCGTATTCTATCTATATCTGAAAATAATTGTTTTTTATTATGAGTATCAATTCCTATTTTATTAAGTTTCTTGAAATTAGTATGATTTATGATATTATAATGATTTAAAATTTCTGATTCATAATTTTCGATTTTATGATAAAGTCCAACATAGAAAAGTAAAGTTACTTCGTCAGATGGTTTATGTTTCGGGCTTTCAACTATCTCATTAACAACTTTTATTATCTCTTTTTCTCCGGAATTATATTCTCTTTTTAGACTTGATTTGTAGTGTTTTTCAGTTATTGGAAATATTTCATTTATATAAACTTTTTCATATAAATCTAATTCAGAGTTTATTGATCTCATTCTCATTAAAAACTCTATTAAATTAGTAAATGATTTAAATGATTTCTCTCCTTCTTTTTCTCCATATAATTCAATGTAGTTTTTATGAATTTCTATGTATTTAGATAAAAAAGTAGTTAACATATATTTATTAATTCAATTATTAGATAAAGTTTCATTTTAATTACTGCCAACGTTGTTGTATATGGTTTGTTGCGTGTTT
>NZ_WTLD01000048.1:0-949 GCF_011379025.1 Polaribacter sp. 11A2H | reverse complement strand
ATTACTTTATTACAAGTCACTTTGAGGCTTCGGTCAATGAATGACCTCCTGTTGCTGCAGTGACATTATACAGTACATTTAGGCATGCGCTCTGCCAGAATCTCGAGACCGCCCACCTTGGCCCACCATAGTGCCTTAACTGCATTTACGGATGGAGCCATCAACACACACGACCCACAGCACTCCCAGGTCAAAGCTCACATGCTGGTGACCATTGGGACAGGCAACCACTGGGATCCAGTCTGTGCCATCGGGTGTGCAGCGAGTGACACCAGTTCGTTTGAATAAGCTCCCTTGAGAGTTTACACCATAGACACTGCCATCAGTTGCTACTTCAATCATGGACAGAAGTCCAGGAATATTCACAAAGCTGCCGGACCCTGAACAGACACTAGACGACACATCCTTCATGATGAAGATTTGGTCGTTGTGGTTCACTCCCCAACAGCTGTATGGACCACAGCTGTAGTACTTCAGCTTTCCACCAATATTAATCCAAGGAATGTTACTGGATAACCATTTGTTGTTAGCATCCATATTTGAACAGAATATGTCATCATACATATTGACACCTGCAATGATCTGATCACCTCCGGCATCCACCTGATTGAGAAGCCCTTCAAGCCTAACAAAACCGCCACTCTGAAACCTAAAGATGTTGTTTGCTGTATTAACCCCCAGCTGACCAGCAGGACCAACACTGAAGTGCTTTAGAGACCCGCTGATCTTTGTGAAGATGTTATCAATCAGGACGAAGATCTCATTATTATTGTTCACGCCAACCACGGAGCCAGACCCAGCGTCTATCTGCTTCAGGTTACCATTCACCACGTTACAGTTTAAAGCCAGAGTGTGAAAGAACTGGCAGCAAAAAAGTAGCAGGACGCTCCGACAAACCTTCATTGCTCCACAACTTTTAATCTTATCTTGTTAGTTCAGGATTCAGCAG
>NZ_WTLD01000047.1:0-972 GCF_011379025.1 Polaribacter sp. 11A2H | reverse complement strand
GACACTATCCTAAAATCTGTGTAAGTTAAAAAACTCAGGGTTAAATTATTTATAGTTTAATCCTGTTTTCAAATATAGCTAAAAATTGATTAAGTATAATTCCCCAATTTCTAATTGGCATTGTCCACTTTTTAGTACTTTCTCTCAGGGCTAAAAAAACAGATTTCATGACAGCTTCATCAGTTGGGAATGAGAGTTTGTTTTTAGTATATTTTCTAATTTTCCCGTTGAGATTTTCTATAAGATTTGTGGTATAAATTATAGTTCTTATTTCAATAGGAAAATCAAAGAATACAGTAAGTTCATCCCAGTTATTTTCCCAACTTTTAATAGCATAAGAATATTTAGAGTCCCATTTATCTTTAAAGTCTTTTAAGGATGCCTTTGCAGCTTCTTTTGTAGGTGCCGTATAGATTTGTTTCATATCTCTAGTAAACTCTTTTTTATCTTTCCAAACAACATAGCGACAGGAGTTTCTAATCTGATGCACCACACATATTTGAGTAACAGAATTAGGGAAAACAGTTTTAATTGTATCTGTAAACCCATTTAAATTGTCGGTTGCTGTGATTAAGATATCTTGTGTTCCTCTAGCTCTAATATCTGTTAAAACACTCATCCAAAAAGCAGAAGATTCATTCTTCCCTAACCATAAACCAAGTACTTCTTTTTTACCATCGGTTCTCAAACCTACAGCAATGTAAATGGTTTTGTTGATGACTTTAGAGTTTTCTCTAACTTTAAAAACGATTCCATCCATCCAAACGATAAGATATGTTGCTTCTAAAGGTCTATTCTTCCAAGCTATAATATCATTGGTAATACTATCGGTAATTCTTGATATAGTACTTGTGGAGATGTTAAAATCGTAAAGTTCTCGTATTTGTTCTTCTATATCACTATTGCTCATCCCTTTTGCATAAAGGGAAATTATAATGTTTTCTATACCTTCTGTAGTACTTTCTCTTTTTT
>NZ_WTLD01000046.1:0-980 GCF_011379025.1 Polaribacter sp. 11A2H | reverse complement strand
GCATTAAAACTGCACATAAATAGTAAATTCCGAAGCTTTTGATTTCCCATTTTACTAATTCTGGGACGTCCTTTTACACTACTTCCACTTTGTCGTATTACCGGAGTTAAACCAGCATAACTACAAAGTTCACTTCCACTTGTAAAGCGATCAAAACCATCCGTTAGAACAACTAGCATTAGGGAGGTTTTAGGACCTATTCCTGGAATGCTTTTTAAATCAGTTAAAAGTTTCTGATGGAATTCTTTTACTAAAAATAACAATTTATCTTCGATCGTTTTCATATCTTTCTGGAGTTCTTTTAAAATTCGTTTGAAGGAACTCACTACAGATTTACTAGGAATTCCTAAAACCGTTTCTCCATGTATTTTATTCTTAAGCATAGTGCTTTGTTTTGTATACACAGACAGGAGTCTAATCATCTGAAGACATTCTAATTGATGCTTTGAATTACCTCTCCATAGCTTTAATTCAACCTGTTTAGCATATTCACAAATTAACCTCGAATCGCTTTTATCTGTCTTAATTTTAGACAGCTTCATCTGAATAAACCGTTTTACAGATAAAGGATTCTCTACTGAAACTTTAATACCTTGTTCTTGTAAATAATAAGCTAACTGGTAATGATAATAACCAGTAGCTTCCATCACACAATGACTATTAATATCTAACAGTTTTACGAACTTTTTAAAGCCCAAAATACTATTTTTAAACTGGTAATAATTACCAAAAGAATCGGTAACATCAAAAACTAAATGACTGATGTCAAGTCCAAAATATTTTATATCTTTATTCATAAGAAAATGTTTTTTGAAAGGACATACTACGCGAGTTTCAACGACTTAAAATCGAGGTCTAAAAGCCTCATAGAACTGTACGAAATCTGTGTAGAAAAGAGAGGGGATTTTCAATGTTGACGAGATCTATTGTCTCTCCGTATATAATAACCTTATTCCTCTCTTTTGTGCTTTCTTATTATA
>NZ_WTLD01000045.1:0-1002 GCF_011379025.1 Polaribacter sp. 11A2H | reverse complement strand
TCCGGAATTTCGCCGTTCGTGTTTTATTTACTAAATTCACTGCTTAAACAACGCAACAAAGCTTATACAACAACGTTAGGCACAATTAAATTAAAATGATGGAAATAATAACAAACCCTTGGGTAATTGGAATTGGAGGAGGAATAATAAGTGGACTTGTCGTTTTTTTAATTACAAATAGAATATTTTCCAAAAAGGAGAATAGAGAATACCAACAAAAAATTGAAATGGCTAATAAGGAATTATTATATTCAATAAGACCTTTAATTGTTGGTCAAAACATTCCAAATCAAGACTTAATTGATTCTATTATATATTCTACAGCAAGAAAATACAGTGTGAAAATTAATGACCTTTATGAAAACGAAGAATTGGCAGAGGACTTGACAAAAGAGATATTGGATAATCCTTTTCTTAATTCTGAGAATAAATTAAAATATTGTGAATTAACAGCTAAACTAAAAGAATTAGACAACGAAGAAATTACAGAACAAAAAAGAGAAGTAATTTATGTAGAAAAGGAAAAACCAATTACTAAAGAATTTTTCAGTATCACATTAGCAATAATGACTACAATCACAGTTGTCATAGCTGTCACTACTTCCTCTAAACTTGATTTTACATTAATAGAAAGCGACTCTAAATTTGAATGGCCAATACTGATTGCACTTATAACTTTAACACCTATAATTGCATTGACTTTAACGAAAATGTTGAAAACGACAAAACAAGTTGATGAAATAAGGAAGTTAAAAAGTAAACTTAAAGACAATATTGAGAAAAATGAAAGTGAGGAAAAAAATAAAAGTGCCTAACACCGTGTATTAAAAATTGCTAAATTAGTACTTAATTAAAAGTAGTTGCTTTTTTATAAACTTCTATTTTCCTTCGGAAAATAGCCGTTCATTTTAATCGCAACTTTCAATACACAACAACGTTAGCAAAAACTGGCTGAAAGTATAATTTAAGATCAAAAGTTATTTAAATAAACATTCTACTTTT
>NZ_WTLD01000044.1:0-1030 GCF_011379025.1 Polaribacter sp. 11A2H | reverse complement strand
TCGCACACATAAAAGTCTGGTATTTTAATTATTTTTTCGCTAAATTTACGCAACAAACCATAGCACAACAACGTTAGGCACAAGCTCTCACTCAACTCAAAAATATGAATCCAAAAGAAAAATTAGAATCTATTTTAAAAAATGAGTATGAATCAGAAGATGAAGATTTATACAAAGTGGAATTATTGTCAGGAATGACAGAAGTAGAAATTACTGAATTTAAAAAGCAATTACCAAATAATTTTATTCCAAAAGAAATTGAAGAACTTCTTAAATTTTCGAAAGGTTTTGAATTTTTTGGATTTGATGAAATTCGTTTTGACACATATGGATATTTTGGTTTTCAAGAAATGTTTCCAAACTCAATTCAACTTGCAGGAGATGGTTTTGGAAATTTTTGGATACTTGACATTGACTCAAGCGGAAATTGGAATTCAGTCTACTATGTTTGTCACGACCCAGCAGTTATTGTTAAACATTCAGAAAATTTAAGTCAATTTATTGAACAAATCGATGAAAACGGAAAAAAAGGAAGAGAATCTACTCTTAACATAATTCACGAGGAAACTGTAATGGAAATTTGGAATGAAAAAACAGGAATTATGGAACAGAATGAAAAAGACTATAATTTTGAAAATAAAAATATTGAATTTCCAGAAATGTATTTAATTGCCGATTTGACAAATAAACCTATAAAAACTGGATTTCCTTGGGGAAAATTTGGAGCAAACACGAAAATAATAAGACCAACAGATAAACCTATTTGGATTGTTGAGAAAAAAGTTAAACAAGGATTTTTATCAAAATTATTCGGAGGAAATAAATAAAGCCAGATGCCTAACACCGTGTATAATTAATTGCTTGGTTTTAGCCAATTTACGAAAGTCCTCGCGGACTTTCTATATGTGATTTATTTACTAACTTTAGTGCTTAAAAAACGCAACTAATCATACACAACAACGTTACAACCAATAACGTGCTACTTTCGTGAGCTACCGATTCTTAAAAAAAACTTACAAAATAAATTGAT
>NZ_WTLD01000043.1:0-1105 GCF_011379025.1 Polaribacter sp. 11A2H | reverse complement strand
AATGGCTGGAAGTTGGTGGCTGGTTCAGGTATTAGCACTGTGTGCTCTCTGTCATGCTCTTCCAAAGAAGGGTAAGTGGAGTAAACTGTCCCAGAATCCTCCAGCTCTGATGCTCCAGCAAACTGACCAGCGGCTTCAGCAGTCAGTTCAACAGACTAATCAGCAGCTTCCTCAGAAGATTCAGTTTCAGAAGCAAGTAGCGAAGGCTGAGCCTTTGGACAGATGTTCTGTAGCTGATTCTGAGCAGATCCAATGTGGACAACCTGGTATCAGTAGTGCTGAATGTGAAGCTATCAACTGCTGCTTTAGTGGACAGCAGTGTTACTATGGGAAGACCGTGACTGTCCAGTGTATAAGAGATGGTCAGTTTGTGGTAGTGGTGGCTAGAGATGTTACACTGCCTCGACTGAGTCTGGATTCAGTCAGTTTACTGGGAGGAAGTGACCCAGCTTGCAGTCCTGTGGGGTCCACACCTTCCTTTGCTGTATACCAGTTCCCTGTGACTGCATGTGGCACAAGAGTGATGGAGGACAGTGGTTATGTGGTGTATGAGAACAGAATGAGCTCCTCGTATGAAGTGGGGATTGGACCACTTGGTTCAATCACAAGGGACAGTCACTTTGAGCTTCTCTTCCAGTGTAGGTACTCTGGCACTTCTGTGGAAGCTCTGGTTGTGGAGGTCAACACTGTTCCTCCACCTCCACCAGTAGCTGCCCCTGGACCCCTCAGGGTGGAGCTTAGACTGGCCAATGGTCAGTGTGTCACCAAAGGGTGTGCAGAAGGGGATGAGGCCTACACGTCCTACTACAGTGATGCTGATTATCCCATCACAAAAGTCCTGCGGGAGCCTGTGTATGTTGAGGTGCACATTGTGGAGAGGACTGACCCCAACATTGTCCTGATGCTGGGACACTGCTGGGCAACTTCCGCCCCCAATCCACTCAGTCTACCCCAGTGGGACCTTCTGGTTGATGGATGCCCTTACCAGGATGACCGTTACCTGACCACATTGGTTCCAGTGACTGGCTCTTCTGGTCTTCAGTTCCCAACCCACTACAAGCGCTTCATTGTGAAGATGTTCACGTTTGTGGATCCCACATCACTG
>NZ_WTLD01000042.1:0-1129 GCF_011379025.1 Polaribacter sp. 11A2H | reverse complement strand
TAGATAGTGGTACCCTGAGTAGTGCGGGACACGAGTAATCCTGTATGAATCCACCGGGACCATCCGGTAAGGCTAAATACTCCTGAGAGACCGATAGTGAACTAGTACCGTGAGGGAAAGGTGAAAAGAACCCTAAGTAAGGGAGTGAAATAGAACCTGAAACCGTACGCCTACAAGCGGTCGGAGCAACTTCGAGTTGTGACGGCGTGCCTTTTGCATAATGAGCCTACGAGTTACTGTTTCTAGCAAGGTTAATTGATTAAGTCAAGGAGCCGTAGCGAAAGCGAGTCTGAATAGGGCGCTTTAGTTAGTAGTAGTAGACGCGAAACCGAGTGATCTACCCATGGGCAGGTTGAAGCTGTAGTAACATACAGTGGAGGACCGAACCAGTTGACGTTGAAAAGTCTTTGGATGACCTGTGGGTAGGGGTGAAAGGCCAATCAAACTCGGAAATAGCTCGTACTCCCCGAAATGCATTTAGGTGCAGCGTTGAGTAAAAGTTTTATAGAGGTAGAGCTACTGATTGGATGCGGGGGCTTCACCGCCTACCAATTCCTGACAAACTCCGAATGCTATAAAATGTTTCTCAGCAGTGAGGGCATGGGTGCTAAGGTCCATGTCCGAGAGGGAAAGAACCCAGACCATCAGCTAAGGTCCCCAAATATATGTTAAGTTGAAAAAACGAGGTGAAATTGCTTAGACAGCTAGGATGTTGGCTTGGAAGCAGCCATTCATTTAAAGAGTGCGTAACAGCTCACTAGTCGAGCGATTTTGCATGGATAATAATCGGGCATAAACATATTACCGAAGCTATGGATTAACGTTGAAAGACACGTTAGTGGTAGGGGAGCATTGTAATCAGCGTAGAAGGTGTACTGTGAGGTATGCTGGAGTGTTTACAAAAGAAAATGTAGGCATAAGTAACGATAATGGGGGCGAGAAACCCCCACACCGAAAGACTAAGGTTTCCTCAGCGATGCTAATCAGCTGAGGGTTAGTCGGGTCCTAAGGCGAATCCGAAGGGAGTAGTCGATGGATAACAGGTTAATATTCCTGTACTTCTTATAATTGCGATGGGGTGACGGAGTAATGAAAGCACCGCGAACTGACGGAATAGTTCGTTGAAACA
>NZ_WTLD01000041.1:0-1261 GCF_011379025.1 Polaribacter sp. 11A2H | reverse complement strand
GTGCTTTCTTATTATATGTCTTAAATTTAGTGTTTTTATTAAAATGCTAACTTAAGCCGTATATAATTTATTGCTGGCTTCTCGCCTATTTACGAAAGTCCTCGCGGACTTTCTTGGTCGGTAATTATTTATTAAATTAGTTGCTTGAAACACACAACAAACCATATACAACAACGTTGGCAATAATTAAACTCACGAATATCTGAATACCAAAACCTATGAAAAAAAGTTACTTTTTATTATTTTTAATTTCATCAGTATCATTTTCACAAAATAATAATTTAATTGCTGAATGGAAACTTGATGGAAATGGAAATGATTCATCTGGAAACAATAATAATGCTACACAAATTTCAGCTATAAATACAACAAATAGAAATGGAGAAGAGAATAAAGCTTATTATTTTGATGGAGTAAATAGTTACATAGATTTTACTGTAAGTAATTTACCAAAAGGCAATTCTGAAAGAACAATATCTGGTTGGTTTAAAAGTGATATGTCTTATGAATATTCAGTTCATACTAATTTTTTTTACACTATTATTGACTATGGAAACCCATTAAACCTGCAACGATTTTGTTTACAAATTTACAGTAAAGCTTATTTGGAAACATTATTGTCAGAAGAATTTAATAAAAATGATTTCTATGTGAATAATTACGATTATTTAAATAATAATTGGTATTTCTTTACTTTTGTTTATGACGGAAAAAAAACTAAAATTTATTCTAATGGTCAATTAGCAGGAAGTAAAGAAGTAATACTAGATACTCAAAGTGAACAAAATAAATTTCGTATTGGAAGAAAAAATAATAATCAAAATGCATCATTTAGAGGGAGTATTGATGATATTTCTTTTTATAGCAAAGCTCTAACTGACAATGAAATATTGGAATTATATCAAAAAAGTGTTTTAAGTATAAAAACAATTAATGAAAAAGATGAAAACATTATTGTTTACCCAGTAATATTTAAAGAAAAAATAAATATATCAAATATAAAATCCGATAAATTGAGCTTATATATTTATTCTCAAAATGGTGCTTTGATAAAAAAATTTAACACTAAAAAAGAAAGAGAAAATATTCTTCTTCAAGGTATTTCATCTGGAATATATATATTAAAAATCGTTAATAATACTAAAGGGAATATTGAATTTAGGAAAATAATAAAAAAATAACTATTGCCAACAAAGTACTGTGGTAAAAAACAAGTAAAAACTCATTAATTTTTCACTAAAACACTTCTGTAATTATTATC
>NZ_WTLD01000040.1:0-1266 GCF_011379025.1 Polaribacter sp. 11A2H | reverse complement strand
AACGTTTATGTGTATGGTTTGTTGCGTTTAAATATGCGAGCATTTTCCCCAATAAACCAACGATAATAAATAATAAACCAACTTTAAATTAAGCGAAAAATAGCAATAAATTATACACGGTGTTACAACCAGTTATATTATTTTTTTCCTTTTTTTGTTTTTTCAACTAACTTGTCAAAATCTGATTCATATTCTTTATCTTGTATTACTCTAAATTTATTAAACTCATCTTCAGCAAACTTTTTCGCCACCACTGCTCTGACTTTTCCAGCGTCTTTTAAAATATTATATTCATTAAATATCAAGAATGCATCCAATTTACGAATCCAGTCTTTCATTGTCATTGTTATACCTTTTTCAGCTTGATTTTCAGCGTAATCAAGGTACATAGTTACTATTCTATTTAATTCAGATATTTCTTCTTTCTTTAAATAGTTTTTAGCTACTCCAACATCTGCTTTTAAAATTTTGCCTCCTTTTTTTTCGTTTTTCCAGCTTGTTAAACCCATATTTGGCTTTTCAGAACTTGCTCTCAGTTTAATTAATTCAGAGGCAGTATGTTTTGTAATAGCAAATTCTAATTTATTTTGAACTGTAGCAAAAAACTTTTTTGTTATTGTTGATTTAGTTTCATAATCTACTGATGTTGAGTATATGTCAGTAATTTTTTGATAAAACCTCCTTTCAGATGCACGTATTTCTCTAATACGCTCAATTAACTCATCAAAGTAATCTTTATCAAATAAGTTTTTTCCTTGTTTTAATCTCTCGTCATCTAACGAAAAACCTTTTACTAAATACTCCTTTAGAACACTTGTAGCCCAAATCCTAAATAATGTTGCTTTATTTGAATTAACTCTATATCCTACTGAAATTATTGCGTCTAAATTATAAAATTCAATATTTCTCTGAACATTTCTATTTCCTTCTTTTTGAACTGTCAAAATTTCTTTGACAGTTGCGAATTTATTTAGTTCAGATTCTTTATAAATATTGTTTAAATGGTAGCTAATAACTTGTTTTGTTGTGTCAAATATTTCTGCCATACCTAATTGACTAACCCAAACAGTATCTTCCCCAAGAATAACTCTAATATTAGTTACTCCACTATCGGAAGTGTAAAACATAAATTTTGATTGTTCCTCTAAACTACTCATTGTTTTAATTTTACTCAAATGTAAATAAAATAATCAATTTATTTTGTAAGTTTTTTTTAAGAATCGGTAGCTCACGAAAGTAGCACGTTATTGGTTGTAACGTTGTTGT